>JBMOJJ010000335.1:0-3964 GCA_049315845.1 Rhodoferax sp. | reverse complement strand
CTGCGCCAGGCCGATCAGGCCATGTACCAGGCCAAGCAAGCCGGCAAGAACCGCTATTGCATTTTTGATGCCGAGCAGGACCGCAGTGTGCGTGCGTACCATGAAAGCATAGAAAGTATCCGCCGCGCGCTGGTTGAACAGCAACTGGTGCTGGAGTACCAGCCCACCGTGAACCTGCGTACCGGCGAAGTGATCGGCGTCGAAGCCCTGATCCGTTGGATACACCCGCAGCGCGGCTTGCTGCCACCCGCAATCTTTCTGCCAATGATTCAGGACCATCCGCTGGCCATCGAGGTGGGTCAGTGGGTGATTGAGAATGCTTTGCTGCAAATCGAGCGCTGGCAACAGGTCGGACTCCATATCCCGGTCAGCGTCAATATCGGGGAGCGTCATTTGATGGGACCTGATTTTGTACAGCTCTTGCGCGAAGTGCTGGCCACACATCCGGGGATCAAGCCCGGCAGCCTGGGGCTCGAAATACGGGAAGCCTGCGCGGCCGACGATGTGACCAAGGTATCCCAAATCATCCAGAAGTGTCGGGCCATAGGCGTGGAGTGCACACTTGACGACTTTGGCAGCGGCAGTTCATCGCTGACTTGCCTGAAAAAACTGCCGATGAAATATCTCAAGATTGAGCAGAACTTTGTCCGAGACATGCTTGGCAGCAGCGACAGCCTGCTGATTCTGATCGCGGTGCTCAAATTGGCCGGTAGTTTTGACCTGAAGGTGATTGCCGAAGGGGTTGAGACTGTCGAGCATGGCTTGATGCTCTTGCAACTTGGCTGCGAGTTGGCGCAGGGCTATGGTATTGCACACCCGATGCCGGCTGATGAATTGCCGGGCTGGATCAAGCAATGGAAGCCTGATCCCGCATGGGGCGATGTGGCGATGGCGCCATGCTAGGGTTTCTCCGACTCCATTTGCCGCAGTGCACGATGGGTCGCATCGGGCGGACACCTGAACCCACATTTCCCCGTGGTTTTTGGAGAAGGCTGCTATGTGCCCTTATGCCGAGCTCGGCATAAGGGCACGTTGAAGTCCGCCACGAACTGCTTGAAAGGGCAATGAATTGGCCAACCCGTAAGCTGACTGTCGTGACCGGCGGCAACGGGTCTAGTCCCGTCCGCCAGGGTAAAAATCCTCAGTTTTGACGTAGGCGACTCTTGCAGACCCAAAGCGGCTATACAAATTTTCGAACTGATCGTCTGATAGCAGCCGTTGAAATTTACAGATTACTGCCCCGTGTTGCCAACCTTGGAGATTGACACAACCCTTGGGCAACGCTATCGCATCAATTTCTCAAATTCCTGAACCGGCAGCGGCTTGCTGAACAGATACCCCTGGTAGGTGTGGCAGCCCATACTCGCCAACAAGTCGCGTTGAGCCTCGGTCTCCACCCCTTCGGCAATCACGCCCAGCCCCATGCTGGTGGCCATTGCAATGACCGCCCGGGCAATCGCAGCATCGTCGGGGCTCGTCAGGATATCGCGCACAAAGCCTTGGTCGATCTTGAGCTTCTCCAGCGGCAATCGCTTTAGATAGGCCAGCGATGAATACCCTGTGCCAAAGTCATCAATAGAAAAACCGACGCCATGTGACCTGAGCGCGGTCATCTTTGCAATGACATCCTCAACGTCGGTGATCAACACTGACTCTGTGGGTTCAAGCTTGAGGCGATTTGCGTTGGCCCCGCTGCGCTCCAGCGCCGCGAGCACCTGGTCAACAAAGCCACTCTCACGAAATTGCCGGGCGCTGACGTTGACGGCAATGCTCAGATGCGCCATGGCAGGCTGGCGGGCCCAAACTGCCAGTTGCTGGCAGGCGGTCTCCAACACCCAAGTGCCTATCGGCAGGATCAAACCGGTCTCCTCAGCCAGCGGGATGAACTCGGCAGGCGAGACCACGCCGCGTTTGGGGTCAACCCAGCGCAGCAACGCCTCGACGCCGATGATGCCTTCACTGTCCGAGAGCTGCGCTTGGTAGTGCAGGGTGAACTGCTTATTGAGAATTGCCTCGCGCAAGCCCGCCTCCAGTGTCACACGGACATCGACCACGGTCTGCATCTGCGGGTCGAAGAAGCACAAATCGTTGCCCCCGGCGGACTTGGCCTGGAACATGGCCAACTCGGCCTGCTTCAAAGAATCCAGGACTTGCTCCTGTTTTTCACCTAACGAAGTGATGCCAATGCTGGCCGTGCACGAAACCAGCGCGTTGGCAATCTGGTAGGGTTGCCTGAGCGCCTCAAGTATCTTGTGGGTCATTGTTTCAGCTTCCCTGAGCGCGGTCTGCGGGTCCGGGCTCAGATGGTCCAGAAGCACCCCAAATTCATCAGCACCAAGTCGCGCCACAGTGTCAAACTCACGTTGCACCAATGCACTCAGACGTTTGGCAATGCATTTCAGCACTTCGTCACCCAGATCGTGCCCCAGGGAGTCGTTGATGTTCTTGAAATGGTCAAGATCAATTATCAGCAGCGCACCTCGATAGTTCTGCTTTTCAGCTGCCATCACCGCCTGTTGCATCCGGACAATGAGCATGACGCGATTCGGCAAGCCAGTCAGCGTGTCGGTGTAGGCCAGCACCCGGCTCTGTTCCTCGGCGGTTTTGTGGGAAGTGAGGTCGCTGAAAGTTCCTACGTAGTGAGTCACCAAGCCAGTCTCGTTCTTGACGCTGCTGATGCTTAGGTGCTCTGGATACATAGTGCCGTTCTTGCGCCGGTTCCAGATTTCACCCTGCCAGACGCCGGTGCGACGGATGCTGTCCCACATGGCCGTATAAAAGGCGGCGTTCTGCCGCCCCGATTTGAGTAAGGCCGGCGTTTGGCCAACCGCTTCTTGCAGGGTGTAGCCGGTGACTTCGGTGAAGGCTTTGTTAACCCGCAGAATCACTTTGTTCGCATCGGTGATGTACGTACTCTGCTGGGACTCGAAAGCAGTAGAGGCAATGCGCTGTGCTTCTTCAGCGACCTTGCGTTGGGTGATGTCAGTGGAAAAGCCGATCAGCGCATGTGGGTGATTAAGCACTGCGATGGGCATCTTGACCGACCAGTAATAGCGGGGTGCGCCGCTTTCGTCGGGTACCATCTCTTCAGCCGCATGCCTGACACCGTTCAGTCGCACTTCGCTATCAAACGCCATGAGTTTCCGGGCGGTCTGCGGCGGATGAATTTCAATGTCCGATTTACCGAGGATGTCCGCAATCGGGCGGCCAAAGACTGTGGCGGCCGCCCGATTGACGTAGAGGTAGCGGCCATCCTCATCCTTGACGTAGATATTGGCTTGGACGTTGTCATTCACCGTGTCCAGAAAGCGGCGCTGCTCCCCGATTTGTTCTTCGCTGTGTTTGCGCTCGGTGATGTCCTGAATCGTGCCTTTAAGGAAGGTGGGGGTGCCATCTGCGTCATAGATAAATTGCCCCAACGCTGCGACCCAGCGTGTCTGGCCATCACAGGGCCGGATGATCTCGTAGTCCATGTTGAACTTTCCGTCACCATGGACAACGCTCTGGTAATAGTCCAGCATTTTCTTCTCATAGCCCGGCGCCATCAGCTTGCCCCAGTTTTCGATATTGGTAACAAAAGAAGAATCAATGCCGAATATTTGCTCCAGTGCTGGCGATGCTTTCCAGACCCCGGTTTTGAGGTCAGTGATGTAGGATCCAATCTGCGCCAATGTCTGCGCTTCATTCAGCGATTTCTCACTTTCGCGCAGCTCCGTCGCAGCCTGTTTGCGCTCGCTGATGTCTTCCACGATGCACCAGATGTACGGTTGGTCATCCTGGCCAGTGATCAGGACACCCGAAAGCGATAAGGGAATCAGGCTGCCGTCCTTGCGGATGTATTCCTTTTCGTAAGGCCCGAAGTGGCCTGTTCGCTTAATGGTCTCCAGTTGAAGCGCTTCACTCTCCGCATATTTCTCAGGGGTAAGCCTCCAATAATCCAGGGCCTTTAGCTCTTGCGCTTCGT
>JBMOJJ010000334.1:0-3965 GCA_049315845.1 Rhodoferax sp. | reverse complement strand
CGGCGACGCCGCGCGCCAGACTGCAAATGCACCGACAGCTCAATGAGAAGCTCGCCGCCATCGAGAAAGAGTTCGCGAACTGGCCCGGCAACCAGGCCTTCTACCCGGCCAGTGCAGAGTCAGAACGCGCACCCTTGGGCATCGTGGCTGCTGGCGTCAGCTACGCCTATTTAAGTGATCTGCTGCCCACGCTGGGCCTGGCCGATCAGTGTCCGGTTCTGAAGATCGCCACCGCCTACCCGCTGCCGCGCACACTGATTGACGATTTCGCCAAGCGCTGCGACCGCCTCATCGTCTTGGAAGAAACCGACGCGGCCGTCGAACTCCAGATCAGGTTGCCGATCCCGGTTTGGGGGCGCTTGACGGGTCACGTTCCTGCGCATGGCGAATTGACGCCGGGCGTGATCGAAAAACAGTTGGGCGCCGCTGCCATGGAAGCCGGGTTGTTGGTCCAGGGGCGCGCTAGCAGCCGCCTGGGAGGTGCGGTGGCCGAATTGGCACTGCCGATTCGCCGCCCAACCTTTTGCCCCGGTTGTGGCCATCGTGCCGCTTTTTACGCGCTCAGGCGCGCCTTTCCGGAGGCCATCTTTCCGGGCGACATTGGCTGCTACACCCTTGGCATGAACCAGGGCGCGGTGGACACGGTGCACGACATGGGTGCCTCCATTTCGATGGCATCGGGTTTCTACCACGCCTACGCCCAGGACGGCAAAACGCCGCCCATTTTTGCCACCATTGGCGACGGCACCTTCTTTCATTCCGGCGCTGCCGGCCTGGAGAATGCCGTCTACAACGGTGCGCGCTTTGTCTTGTTGGTACTGGACAACGGCACCACCGGAATGACCGGCATGCAGCCGACCCCGGAATTTGGCAAGACCGCTGATGGTCATACCGGATCAGCGGTTCAACTGGAGCCGCTGATCCGAGGTTGCGGTATCAACTACCTGGTGCATGCCGATCCGCACGACCTGGCCAGCTTTCACCGCACTCTCCTGGACGCGCTCGAATACACCCGTGCAGAACAGGGCGGCGTCGCCGTTGTACTGACACGCTACGCCTGCGTCGCTCAGCACAAGGGACTCGGGCCGAACAAGGTGGCGGTTCCGGTTGAGGTGCGTCATGGGCCGGTTCCGCGCTCGGCGGGCGTCGCGACCGCCCTTGATGCGTCGTGGATGCCGCGCCACCAGGACCGCCTGTCACCCTGTTCCGAAGCCTGCCCGGCGGGCAACGACATAGAACGTCTGATGACGCTCGCAGCACAAGATCGCTGGCAAGAGGCGGCGCACATGCTGTACGAGGAACACCCGTTTCCGTCCACGCTAGGCCGTGTCTGCCCGCATCCCTGCGAGGGTCACTGTAACCGCGGCGTGCACGACAGTGCGTTGTCCATTAACGCCATTGAGCGCATGGCCGGCGACCGGGGGCGCAACGCCGCGTCTTTCGCCAAACGAGGAACAGCACTGGGCAAGCAGGTGGCGGTGGTCGGCGCCGGACCTGCCGGACTGAGCGCTGCATATCAGCTCGCACGGCTGGGCTATGGCGTCGACCTCTATGAGGCCCTGCCGGAGATCGGCGGTATGTTGCGCTGGGCTATCACCGAATACCGTCTGCCCACCAGCGTGCTGCATCGCGAGTTGGAGGTCTTCAAGGCACTTGGAATCCATGTGCACACCGGCGTGCGCCTGGGAGCCAACCTGGCGTGGCACGAACTAGATCGTTTTGACGCCGTCTACCTGGCCACCGGCGCATGGAAGCAAAGACGCCTCAAGATCGCCGGAGAAGAACGCACCGAGGTGATCAGCGGGCTCGACTATCTGCAGCAGATGCGCGCCGGCCAGCCCACTGTGCTGGGTCCGCGCGTGGCCGTCATCGGCGGTGGCAATACAGCAGTGGACGCGGCCCGCACGGCCCGGCGCCAGGGCGCGACGGTTGACGTTTATTACGACGTATTGCTGGCGATACCTGAAGAAGTGCGCGCCGCGGCGCAGGAAGGAATCACCTTTCATGCAGCGCTGGTGCCGGTCGGTTTCGAACCCGGTGAAACCAGCCGACTCAAGCTGCTGCTGCGCGACCTGACACAGTCGCCTCCGGTGCAGACCCCGATGGCAACACCGTTTCACACAGCAAGCGAAGAGGCCGACAGCGTCCTGGTCTGCATTGGTGGCGATGCCGATCTAAACTACCTGAGCGAGCCGGGTCTGGTGGCTCAGGGGCGCCTCGACGCCGACTCCTGGGGGCGCACCAGCCAGGCGCGCATCTTCGCTGGTGGCGACGCCTCCAGCAACGGAGTCGGAACGGTCGTGGGTGCAGTCAACTCTGGCAAGCGCGGCGCCTTGGCCATTCACGAGCGTCTGAGCGGTGCAGCACTCAACACCCCCATCCTGCAATTGGCGGATGGCCCCGGCATTGCACGCGCCAAACTCCCGGACGCCGGCGTCGCACGCTCGCACCACGCCACACCCGTCGCTGGGTCGGAAGCCATCAAATTGCAGTTCTTCAGCAAGATCGCCCGTGCTGAAACACCGCATCGTGCGGCCAGCGACTCGATCTGGAATTTCGACGAAGTCAATCTGGGGCTCAGCACCAAGGCAGCCACAGCAGAGGCACGCGAGCGCTGCTTCCACTGCGGCGTCTGCACCCACTGCGACATCTGCGTTAACGTCTGTCCGACCGCTGCCATCACCGAGGTGGACGGCCACTACCAGATCGATGCCGCCAAGTGCACGGCCTGCCGCCTGTGCGAAGTGCAGTGCCCGCGCGGCGCCATCAGCATGCCGGCCACCGGGGTCTGCATCGCCTGCGGCTATTGCACCACCTGGTTCGAATGCCCGTCGCTACAGCGCCGCGCCGACGGCCTGGTAGACATCGATCGGCGCACCTGCATTGACTGCGGCATCTGCATTCAAGTCTGCGCGCAGGGTGCCATACAGCCGCGCGCCAGCGCATCGAGCGGGAGCCCGGCATGAGATCGCAGACCATCATCGCCGGCGTGGGTGGCCAGGGAGTGCTCTTCACGACCAAGGTATTTATCGAAATGGCGCGGCGCAAAGCAGTGCCGGTGTTAGGGTCACAGACATTTGGCATGGCCCAGCGCGGCGGCTCGGTGATGACCCATCTGAAGATAGGCCAGTTCAGCAGTCCAATGGTTGTCGAAGGGGATGCCGACCTGTTGATCGGACTCGACTGCATGGAATCCCACCGTGCCCTGCCCTATCTGCGTTCCCGGCGGGGCGGCCGAGGTGCCATGTGCATAGTCAACACATCCGATGCACAAGCCTTTCCCGACCCCCGAGTGGCTGAACTGCTGAGCGAGATGGAGGTAACCGTTCATACCTGCGATGCCGACGCCGTGGCGCTGCGGATGCACAGCCCGATGGTGGCCAACCTGGTGCTGCTTGGCTTCGCTTCGACCCGGCCAGACTTTCTCTTCACCTATACGGAGGTCAGGCAGGCTACTGAGGCGCTGAGCAGCCCAGCCCAGTGCGGCGCCAATCTGGAAGCTCTGGAGCGCGGCCGCGCCCTCATGTTTTAAAGGCTAGTGCACAGGTTCCAGTTCTCGACGGACAGCGACATCGAGCAAACGACGGCGACGCGTAGCGCCCGCAACCATGATCAAGCCAGCAAGCATCAACGCGTAGGTCTCTGGCTCTGGGACAGCGGCAACATTGCCGGTAAATGCCAAGTCATTGACTTGACCTGCACCTTCCCAGCCGGCCACCACCACCTGACCGCTGATCAAACCACCAATCGGCGTATAGAATTGAGCCAGCGGGGCCAGAAAGGATGCAAAAACGCTGCTGGCAAACGTGACCTGCGTAGCCTCCGGCAGATTGAACAGAACATGACCGCCCACGAAGTTACCGTAGCCATGCGCCCCGAAGTCGATGCTCTGCCCGTGCACATTGAGGATGACGGTGGTATTGGCGCCCAGGTTATCCAGCTGCAAATTCTTGGCAACGTCCGCG
>JBMOJJ010000333.1:0-3981 GCA_049315845.1 Rhodoferax sp. | reverse complement strand
CAACGACGCGTGCGGCGGCATCAGGGCTGTTACGGGGGTATGAACGCATGGTGGTGCCTTTTCTTGAGTGTTTGAAAGAAGCCGCAACGATACGAGTTAAGTTAGTTCTTAAAAAGCAGACAATTCCTTATCCTTTATCCCGATAAACCTGACTGATGAGCACATCGTTCAATTGCAAACACCTGTGCTATTTTTCGTTGGCAGCCAAAGAAGGTGGCATCTCGCGGGCCGCTGAAAAGCTGGACATGGCAGTGCAAACCGTGAGCGCGCAGGTGCGTGACGCGGCAAGTACGCCGACCGTACGCCAGGCGGTTGGCGTTTGCGACGGCTTGCCCAAACTTGGGGCGCACCGGCTATTGCTTCTTTTGACGCAAGACACTTTTCTCCGAAGCGGGCAGTCAGAATTGAACGTCAACTGTCGAGTAAAGGGTAATTCAGTAGTGCAGCAGTTCCTGACATAGGTCTGCCCGAAATGTTCGCTCCACAACCGACATTCATTCCATCCATCTCAGGACCATTCAGCGCGGTGCCACACGTCGGCAACGGAAGCAATACTCGATTGCGCCGATGCAGGTCAGGCAAGCGGAAGTGAATGCACAACATGCGCCACTTGCGGGCCTACAGAAATTCAAGTTGTCCGCCGGATAGATGTCGAACCCAGGTGTTTACACCCGCTTACAACAGCAACAACTTTCAAACGCAAAACTTAATCGGTAAATAAGCATTCATTCATATGATCAACCTGTGTACAAAACCTTAAAAACCACGAGGAGATAAGTATGAGGCGAATTCGGGTTCTATTCATTGGGCTGGCGCTGACTGCGGGGTTGACCGCCGCTCAGGCTCAGGTTGCACAAGCCGGTCGACTGCTGGCCTCCAATTGTTTTCAATGCCATGGAACCAACGGCAAGGGTCCGGGTTTCGACGCCATCAACGGAAAATCAGTTGGCGAAATTTACAAGAAGCTCAAAGAGTTCCAGGCCGGCAAAGAAGGCAACGGCATCATGGCCAAGCACGCCTTGGGTTACACCGACGCCGAGCTACAAGCACTGGACCAGTGGCTTTCGACTCAACGGTAAATTTGACGCCAACTTCGGAGAACAAACATCATGTACAGAAGACACTTTTTAAGCTCGGCCGCCCTTGGCGCCGTGGGTGCCGCTTTGACCGCCTGTGGCGGAGGCGGCAATGATTCACCGCTTGTGGGCGCGGCTGCATCAAGCCCAATCAAATCCCTTGCCGCCAGCATCCATACCACTGTCAACCCACGCGTCATCGTGATCGGCGGCGGCATGGGTGGCGCCACCGTGGCCAAATACCTGCGCATGTGGGGTGACGCGATCAGCGTAACGCTGGTCGAGCGCATGCCCACCTACACCTCCAACATCATGAGTAGCATGGTGCTGACCGGCCAGCGTACCATGAGTAGCCTGACGTTCAGCTACGACACGCTGCGCAGCAAGTACGGCATTACCACCGTGTTTGGTGAGGTCGTCTCGATCGATCCTGTCGGCGGGAAGGTCACACTATCCAATGGCACCGTGCTCACAGCCGACCGCATCGTCATGGCACCCGGAATCACGTTCGACGACGTACCCGGCTTGAACGGCTCCAGCAAGATGCCGCACGCATGGCAGGCCGGTCCGCAGATCACCCTGTTGGCCAATCAACTCAAGGCGCTGCCGAGCAAGGGTGTGGTGTTGTTGACCATCCCGAAAACGCCCTACCGCTGCCCGCCCGGCCCGTACGAGCGTGCCTGCCTTATCGCGGACTGGCTCAGGGTGAACAAGCCCGGCTCCAAACTGATCGTACTCGACGCCAACCCAGGCATCGTGACAGAGGTCGACAACTTCACCAATGCCTTTATGGGCGTGCACGGCAACGTCATCGAATACCACGCGAACGCTGAAGTCACCAGCGTTGACCCGGCCACCATGTCGCTGATGACCACCGCTGGCACGATCCGTGGCGATGTCATCAACATGATTCCGCGCCAGCGCGCCGGTGCGCTTGTTGCCAAGGCTGGCCTGAACAATGCGACCGAAGGCCGATTTGCCGGCGTTAACGTGCTGAGTTACGCCAGCACAGTGTCTGGCGCGGGAAAGGTTCACATCATTGGTGACTCCAGCGCGACCACACAACCCAAGGCCGGCCACATTGCCAACCAGGAAGCTAAAGTGTGTGCCGACGCCATCAGCCGACTTCTCACGGGCCGTGCGCTTGACCAGGCGCCAGTGACCAACTCGGCCTGCTATTCCACCATCACCATGAGCCAGGCCTCATGGCTGACCGCCGTGTTCCGCTACAACCCAGCTGCGCTGGCCATGGCGCCGGTGGCAGCCAGTTCGGCCGCCTCAACTGGCTGGAATAGCAATAGCTTTGAGGAAATGAGCATCTGGTTCAGGGCGTTGATGGCAGATTCATTTGCCTGACCCAGAACACAAAGCTGTGTTTAACCCGGCTTTGTCCGGGCTTTATATGCTTATGGGCTTCTTGTGTGTGCTGGCGAACAACAAGGCGCATCGGCTTGGGCTACAGTGCATGGGTTCTAAGTCCCAAGCTTGTTCTTACCTTCAGCAGCGAGAAAAAGAGCTAACCCAGCACTAACCCTGCTGGCCCTTTTTGCCAAAAGTCAGGCCGCTTTGTCGCGCTGATAGGTGCAATGATGCAACATGAAACACCACCAATTGTGGCGTCGATACACTGGTTCGGGGTTCAAAAACTTTGACCGTTTACTAGACTTGGTCCGCCACAAACGACTTGTTGCGACCAACGAATTTGGCAACCCGGAAGCTGACTGTCGCGAACGGCTCCAACGTGTCTAGAGCTCACTATTGAGTTCCGTAATTCGCGACACCGTTGTTGCCGTGCCTGCCTACAGGATCTGGCTGCTGGAGCGCACAGCGCAGCGACATCAAGGAGGAGCCCAAAGGGCGGGGGACAGTCGCGGAGCTGAGTGCCCCGGCGGCCGGATCCATTGACGGCCGAGCGCCGGAATTCCCACCAAGTCAAAAGTACACTTGCAGCATGACCTGGCACGCGCGACTTCAACTTGATTACCGGCTGGAGGCGGGCAAGACCGTAGCCCGGCACAGCCACAACGGGCCGCTGCGAATTTTGCAGAGTCTCTACCCGCAGGGCGATGCGATCTGCCACAACGTGCTGGTGCATCCCCCGGGTGGTCTTGTGGGTGGCGACACGCTTAAGTTGGAGATCACGGCAGAGCCGGGTACGCACGGTCTGGTAACCACGCCGGGCGCGACCCGCTTTTACCGCTCTGCCGGTGAGCCAGCAGTGCAGCGAACCCGTATCACGCTTGCCGGTCACTCTCGTCTTGAATGGCTGCCGCTGGAAGCCATTTGCTACAACCAGTGCATCGCTGAAAACCTGCTCACGTTGCAGCTAGCACCGGGCGCCGAGTTCATGGGCTGGGATGTGGCCGCGCTCGGATTGCCGCTGGCGGCTCAGCCCTTCGAGACTGGCAGTCTGCTGCAGCACATCGAAGTGCCCGGCGTCTGGCTGGAGCGCGGGCGAATCCAGGCGCAGGACCTGCGCTTGCTCGATGGTCCAACGGGGTTGGCAGGGCAGCGCTGTCTGGCCACGCTTTTCTTCGTTGCTGGCAGCAAGCTCGAACGAGCTCGACGTGAGCAGGCGCTGGAACTGGCACGCACGTTGATCGCTGAGCATCCCTTGCGCCAGTTCTCTGGCGTCACCAGTCCGAACGGCCAGGTGATCGTGCTCAGAGTGCTGGCGCCGGTGGTCGAGCCCGCCATGGACCTGCTGCGCCGGGTCTGGGCGGTCTGGCGTGAGCACTTCTGGCAGATGTCAGCGCAGAGTCCGCGCATCTGGTCCACCTGAGGCAATCAATACCTTGTCCCGCTCGATGATGGCGCGAAATGTGTCGCTGGTAGCTGCCCAGTCGACCAGATCCACGCGCATCGGCAGATCCGATGTGGCGAAGGCATCGGTGATGGCCGCCAG
>JBMOJJ010000332.1:0-4005 GCA_049315845.1 Rhodoferax sp. | reverse complement strand
GCATCTGGAAGCCGCTGCGCTGGGACGGCTACTACCAGCGCGCCTGCAACTTCGGCCTCGGACTGCGCGTGCTGGGCCTGCCGGCTGGCGGCCATGTCGGCGTGATTTCCGAGAACCGCATCGAGTGGGTGCTGGCGCAGATGGGCGCCGGACTGGTCGGCGCCGTCACGGTCGGCGTCTACCCGACCAGCCCGAGCCTTGAGGTGGCCTATGTTGTCGCGCACGCCGACATCGAGATCATGGTCTGCGAGGACCAGGAGCAGACCGACAAGGTGCTGGCGGCGCTCGATCAGCTGCCGCGCCTGCGCAAGATTGTGGTGATGGAAACCAAGGGCCTGCGCAGTTTCGCGCCCGAGGCGCGCCGGCTGATCGCCACCTTCGACGAGGTCGAAAAGAGCGGCGCAGCCAGCGGCCAGACGGCGCTGATAGCCGAGGTGCTGACGCGCCAGACGCTGGACGATGTAGGCCTGATGATCTACACCTCGGGTTCGACCGGCAAGCCCAAGGGCGCGATGATCTCCTACCGCAACATCCGCGGCGTCGTGCCCGGCATCGTCGAGCGGCTCGGACTCTCGGCCGACACCAGCCATCTGTCCTATCTGCCGCTGTGCCATGTGGCCGAGCAGATGCTGACCACCTTTGTGCCGGTCTACCTGGGATCCACGGTGAACTTTGGCGAATCGATCCGAACCGTGCAGGAGGATTTGCGCGAGGTGGCGCCCAGCATGTTTCTGGGCGTGCCGCGCATCTGGGAAAAAATGCACGCCTCGATCAGCATCAAGCTGCAGGAAACCGGCGGCCTGCGCCGGGTGCTGTTCCAGAAGGCCATGGCCGCTTGCCAGGGCCTGGCCGAGAAGCCGCGCAGCGCCTGGAGCCTGTCCGAAAAACTGGTCTACTTTGTCAGCTACTGGAGCGCTCTGCGCTCGCTGCAGAACTTCATCGGCCTGCGCAAGGCGCAGGTGGCGCTGACCGGCGCCGCGCCGATACCGCCCGACGTCGTGCGCTTTTTCCGCGTGCTGGGCGTGCCGCTGGTCGAGGTCTATGGCCTGACCGAGTCGACCGGCATGGTGACAGGCCACCGGCGCGATCAGGTCGTGATCGGCACCGTGGGCGTGCCGATACTGGGCGTCGAGTACCGCATCGGCGCCGATGGCGAACTGCTGCTGCGCGGCGACATGGTGTTTGCCGGCTATTACAAGAACCCCGAGGCCACCGCCGGCAGCATCCAGGGCGGCTGGCTCTACACCGGCGACGTGGTGCGCGAGGAGGGCGGCCAGTTGCGCATCGTGGACCGTCTGAAGGACATCATGATCACCGCCGGCGGCAAGAACCTGACGCCGTCGGAGATCGAAAACACGATGAAGGGCAGCCCCTTCATCAAGGAATGCATCATCGTCGCCGAGGCGCGCAAGTTTGTCGGCGCGCTGATCCAGATCGACTACGAGGTGGTCAGCAAATGGGCCGAGGCGCGGCGCATCCCGTTCACCCATTTCCGCTCGCTGGCCGAACACCCGCAGGTGCGCGAGCTGATCGCTGCCGAGATCGCCAAGGGCAACGCCCGGCTGGCGCCGGTCTCGCAGATTCGCAAGTTCCACCTGCTGACCAAGGAGCTCGACCACGATGACGGCGAAGTCACCGCCACCATGAAGGTGCGCCGCTCCAGCATCTACAAGACCTACGCCGAGGAAATCGAAGCGCTGTACCGATAGGAAGCCTCATGCCCAACACCACGCCGACCGACACCCTTGAATCACCCCTGCTGATCGAGCGCGATGGCGCCGTCGTCGTGCTGCGCTTCAACCGCCCGAAGGCGCTCAATGCGGTCGATGTGCCTATGGCGCAGGCTTTTTTGCAGGCCGCCCGCGATCTCGCCGGCGACAGCTCTGTGCGCGCCGTCGTGCTGTGCGGCGCCGGCAAGGGCTTCATGGCCGGCGGCGACCTGGCCACCTTGAGCGCCAACCCACAGCAAGCCGCAGTCGAACTGATAGGCCCGCTGCACGAGGCGCTCACGGTGTTGGCAGGCCTGGATGCGCCGCTCGTCGCCCAGGTGCACGGCGTGGCCGCCGGCGCCGGCATGAGCCTGATGCTGCAGGCTGATTTCGTGATCGCCGCCGAAGGAACGCGCTTCAACATGGCCTACGTCAACATCGGCGCCAGTTGCGATGTCGGCGCGTCCTGGGCGCTGCCAAGGCTGGTCGGGCTGCGCCGGGCGCTGGAAATTGCGATGCTGGGCGAGACCCTGGACAGCGCGCAGGCCTTGCAGTTCGGGCTGCTGAACCGTGTCGTGCCGGCGGCGGAACTTGATGCGCAGGCGATGGCCCTGGCGCAACGGCTGGCCAAGGGACCGACGGTGGCGCTGGGTCGGCTGCGCCGGCTGATGCGTTCCTCGTTTGACCGAGAACTCCCGGCACAGCTGGACGCCGAGGCCGGCGCCTTTTTGCAGTGCGCGCAGACCGAGGATTTCAGGATTGGCGTCGACGCTTTTTTTGCCAAACAGCCTCCTCAGTTTGTTGGGCGCTGACTCCCGGCCACTCAAACCGGCGTGAGCGCGAGAAAACGGCGCAGCCGCGCCAGTTCATCTTCCAGAGCCTGCCCAAAGGCGGCCTCGCGCGGCGCGGCGCCCGACACATAGCCCAAATCGACTTGAAGCTTGTCGCCACGCAGCGCCACATTGCCCCAGCCAATGACCTGATCCCGCCACAACAAAGGCAGCGCGTAATAACCGCGCACCCGTTTGGCAGCCGGCGTGTAGGCCTCGAAACGGTAGGCCCAGGCCCATAACATTTCAAAACGCCTGCGGTCCCAGACAAGCGGATCAAACGGCGCCAGCAAGCGCACTACGTCGCCGGACATATGGCGGCGTGAGGCCGGTGACTCGTCCGCTGGCCAGTACCAGGTCACGTTATCGACCTTGGCCGAGGCCAGCCGCAGCTTGGCCCGCTGGAAGGCAGCTTGGCGCTGGTCAGCCCATTGCGGTGCGCCACCGCGCAGATGGCTGATCAGTTCACCGAGTGAGCGTTCCGGCAGGGGCGCGTACTTGCGCACAATCACATCCACCAGCGCATCCATGACCTGGGTCGGTCCAGCCAGCGCTGCAAGAGGTTCACGCGGCTGGCTGACTGCGTAGGTGCGCACGCCACTGACGCGAGCGGCAATGCGCAACATGCCACGGTAATGCATGTCGTCGAGCAACTGCGTACTGGCATTGGACGAGCCGCCAAACCAGTTGCGGGCCGAGCCGTGCGCAAAGTGCGCGTCGACCTCGCGCGGGTGCACCACCCCGTGCTGGCGCACAAAGTCAAGCACGGCATGGGCTTTCTTCAAGCGCGCTGCCGGCCACGCCGTGCGCGCTGTGCGGGGGTGCATCAGCGCCTGCGTGGCGCGCGGCAAAAAGCCGTAGTTGACGAAGAAGTCTTCTTCAATGTCGAGCTTGGCGTAACGCCGCTCCAGATCGCCCGCGCAATAGCCCTTGACACGGTGGCGCAGGGTCAGGTCCTGCGCACGCGCCGGGGCGCGTATCGGGTCCGCCTGCACAAAGCCCAAACGCTCTATCGCGCGGCCCAGGGTGGTGGGCGTGAACAGCGTGCGCGCCACAGCGTAGCGGCGCAGGGTGTTCAGCGTGATGAGAGAGTTGGCAAGCTTGGGCATGGTGTCTCTTCGAGTGATGCGGGCAGTGACCCTGTAATCTATCGCAATGGCCGACACTCCGACCGTCACAAGTGTAGATTACTGTGTAAAAATACAGTATGTGTTCAAACGCGATTCCCACACATCTGCCCGCGGAGCGTGTCCATGAAAATCTTGCCTGCTGAGTTCGATGGTCAGTCCATCCGCCGCGTGTACGACGAAGACACTGAGACCTGGTGGTTTTCGGTGATTGACGTGGTGCAGGTGCTGACGCAGCAGGCTGATTACCAAACTGCTCGCAAATACTGGAACAAGCTCAAAGAGCGCCTGAGCAAGGAGGGCAGTGAGTCGGTGACAAACTGTCACCGACTGAAATTG
>JBMOJJ010000331.1:0-4011 GCA_049315845.1 Rhodoferax sp. | reverse complement strand
TCTTCAAAGTCGACGTTCACATGGCCCGGCACATTGATGATTTCAGCAATGCCGCCGACCGCGTTCTTGAGAACATCGTTGGCATGGGCAAAGGCCTGGTCCTGGGTGATGTCGTCACCGAGCACTTCGAGCAGCTTCTCGTTCAGCACCACGATCAGCGAATCGACATTGGCTTCAAGCTCGGCCAGACCGTTGTCGGCGTTGCTCATGCGGCGGCCGCCTTCGAAGTCGAACGGCTTGGTGACCACGCCAACCGTCAGAATGCCCATTTCGCGCGCGACCCGCGCAATCACAGGCGCTGCGCCGGTGCCCGTGCCGCCGCCCATGCCGGCGGTGATGAACAGCATGTGCGCGCCGTCGATGGCGGCCCGGATGTCGTCGAGCGCCAGTTCCGCCGCTTCGCGGCCCTTGTCGGGCATGCTGCCGGCGCCCAGGCCGCTACTGCCGAGCTGGATGCTCTTGTGCGCGTCGCTGCGGCTCAGGGCTTGCGCGTCGGTATTGGCGCAGATGAATTCCACGCCCTGAACGGCGCAGCCAATCATGTGGGCGACGGCATTGCCGCCGCCGCCGCCGACGCCGATCACCTTGATCTGCGTGCCTTGGTTGAACGTTGCTTCTTCAATCATTTCGATGGGCATTTTTTTCTCCTGAAGTTTCAAATGGTTGGCAGTTGCCGAAATTGGTTCATATCATTTTTTGCTAGTGTATTAGGATGGCGGATCAGTGCACCGCCATCGCCAGTGAGGACTGCCGCGCACCAGCCACAGCATTTGTTCACAGCAGCATCGGCCGCCGCGCCGGGCCGCCCCAAGCAAGGCCAGCCCACTCGGGGGGGTGCGTAGTAGATGAAGTGATAAGCGTGGGGGTTTCATGCCTTAAAAGTTCCCCACAAACCAGTCCTTGACCTGGCTGAACGCGGCTTTCATGGAGCCGCCTTTCTGCGCCACCTTGAAGCCGCGCAGTCGCGCCAGCCGTGCCTCTTCGAGCAATCCCATGACGGTGGCTGCGCGCGGCTGGGCCACCATGTCGGACAGCGCGCCCGAGTACTTCGGGATGCCTCGGCGAACCGGCTTGAGAAAAATGTCCTCGCCCAGCTCGACCATGCCGGGCATGATGCAGCTGCCGCCGGTGAGCACGATACCGCTGGAGAGCATTTCCTCGAAGCCCGACTCGCGCATGACCTGATGCACCAACGAAAAGATCTCCTCGACGCGGGGCTCGATGACGCCGGCCAGCGCCTGGCGGCTGAGCATGCGGGGCCCGCGATCACCCAGGCCCGGAACCTCGACCTGCGAGTCCGGATCGGCCAGCAACTGCTTGGCATAGCCGCTCTCGACCTTGATGTCTTCCGCATCCTTGGTCGGGGTGCGCAGCGCCATCGCAATGTCGCTGGTGATCAGGTCGCCGGCAATCGGGATCACGGAGGTGTGGCGAATGGCGCCGTTGGTGAAGATCGCCACGTCGGTCGTGCCGGCCCCGATGTCCACCAGCGCGACACCGAGCTCACGCTCGTCTTCGGTCAGCACCGACAGGCTGGAGGCCAGCGGGTTGAGCATCAGCTGCTCGACCTCCAGCCCGCAGCGGCGCACGCATTTGATGATGTTCTCGGCCGCGCTCTGGGCACCGGTGACGATGTGCACCTTGGCCTCCAGACGGATGCCGCTCATGCCGATCGGCTCCTTGACGTCCTGTCCGTCGATGACAAACTCCTGCGGTTCGACCAGCAGCAGGCGCTGATCGGTCGAGATGTTGATCGCCTTGGCCGTTTCCAGCACCCGCGCAACATCGGCCGCGCTGACTTCGCGGTCCTTGATCGCGACCATGCCGCTGGAGTTGAAGCCCCGGATATGGCTGCCGGTGATGCCGGTGTAGACGCGGGTGATCTTGCAGTCGGCCATCAGCTCGGCCTCTTTCAGCGCCTGCTGGATGCTTTGCACGGTGGCGTCGATGTTGACCACCACGCCCCGCTTCAGGCCGTTGCTGGGCGCCAGTCCCAGACCGGCGAGCTTGAGCTCGCCGCCAGGCAGCACCTCAGCCACCACCACCATCACCTTGGCGGTGCCAATGTCCAGCCCTACGACCAGATCCTTGTATTCTTTTGCCATATGTCCACCTGTTGCCTGTGTTGTCCCTGTTGCCGCTACTTCTTCTGTACGCCCGCCGCCAGCGTGGTCACGCCGCGCAGGCGGATCGCATAACCGTCCTCGTGCCGCAGGTCTGCCGCTTCCAGCGCATCGACCTTGCGGCCGTAGCGCGAGTTCACCTGCGTCAGGGTGCTGAGGAATCGCTGCGTTCGGGCCAGCACTTCCGGCACGCTGCCGGCGCCGAGTTCCACCTGCGCGCCAGACTCCAGCCGCAAGCGCCAGCCGCCATGTCCTGTCAATTCCACCTGCTCGATCGCCATGTCCATCTCTTCAAACAGCGGCCGCAGCGTCTGCGACATGGCAAGAACCAGTTGCGCCTGCCCGTCCGGCCCGTTCAGGCGCGGCAGGCTCTCCTGCTCCACCTCGCCGACGTTGGCCTCGAACACCTCGCCAAAGCTGTTGACCAGCCTGGGCTCGCCTTCCAGCCCCCAGTAGGCCACCGCCTTGTGCTCCTGCAGCACGACCTTCAGGCGATTCGGAAATTCGCGTCGCACGACCGCCTTGCGCACCCAGGGCAGCGTCTCAAAGGCCAGCCGGGCGCGCTCCAGGTCCATGCTGAAAAAAGTGCCGCTCAGGCGCGGCGCCACATTGGCCCGCAGCGTCACCGCGTTGTTGTGCGTCAGTTCGCCGCTGACCGCGATCGCGCGCAGCGCGAACAGCGGCTGCCGTGCGGCCCAGTCCGCCAGGCTGGCCGCGCTCAGCAGCGCAAAGACCAGCAACAGCAGCGATGCCACCATGTTCGTCAGCTTGACGTCGACCGGCATGATCAGCTTGTCTGTCATGCCGGCGCCTCGGCCTGAACAGCTGAATGGTCCAGCGCGGCCTGGCGCAGCACCTCCAGACAGAGCGCCGGATAGCTGATGCCGGCCGCCTTGGCCGACATCGGCACCAGCGAATGCCCGGTCATTCCGGGCGCGGTATTGATCTCCAGCAAATAGGGCTTGCGGGTCGGCGCGTCTATCATCACGTCAACCCGCGCCCAGCCCCGACAGCCCAGGCTGCGATAGGCTTTGAGCACCAGCTGCTGGATCTGCTCCTCTTCGCCGGCAGGCAGATGGGCAGGAACCAGATACTGGGTGGTATCGGTGAAGTACTTGTTCTGGTAGTCGTAATTGCCGTCGGCCGCGATGATCCGGATCAGCGGCAGGGCGCGCGCCCAGGCCCCTGATCCCAGCACCGCAACTGTCACTTCGTCGCCGCTGATGAACTGTTCGCACAGCACCTCGGTGTCGTGCTGCGCGGCCAGCGCGTAGGCGCCGGCACATTGATCCAGCGTGGCGACCTTGGTCAGGCCGATGGTCGAGCCTTCGCGGGCCGGCTTGACGATCATCGGGCTGCCCAGCGCGGCAAAAGCCTCTGCGGTGGCGGCCGCGCTGTCGACCTGCCGCCATTGCGGCGTCGGCAATCCGTCAGCGCGCCAGATGCGCTTGGTCATGACCTTGTCGATCGCGATCGCCGAGGCCATCACGCCAGAGCCGGTGTAGGCGACACCCAGAAGTTCGAGCGCGCCCTGCACCGTGCCGTCTTCGCCAAAGCGGCCGTGCAGGGTGATGAAGCAGCGCGCAAAGCCGTCCCGCTTGAGCTCTGACAGATCGCGCTCGGCCGGGTCGAACGCGTGGGCATCGACGCCTTGCGAGCGCAGCGCCTGCAGCACGCCCTGCCCTGACATGAATGAAATTTCGCGCTCCGCCGACGCGCCGCCCATCAACACGGCGACCTTTCCGAAGGTAGCCCCCACGCTTGCCACTGCGTGTGCTGCGCTGCCCCCCGAGGGGGCTAATTTTCCTTGGGACGGCCCGGCGGAAAATTGCTCCCCCACGCTTGCCACTGCGTGTGCTGCGCTGCCCCCCGAGGGGGCTAATTTTCC
>JBMOJJ010000330.1:0-4018 GCA_049315845.1 Rhodoferax sp. | reverse complement strand
CTCTTTGTGGATGCATCCAACGGATCAGGGCTTCGACGCCGATCACAGCCCCTGTGCGTAGATTCACCTTGGGCTGGTACTCCAGCACGAATTCTTGATTGGCCAGGGCATGTCGGATGCTTTCCATGTTTTCATGGTGGGAACGCACACTGTGGTCCTGTTCGGGATCAAAGACGCAAAAGCGGTTCTTGCCCGATTGTTTAGCCTGGTACATGGCCTGGTCGGCCTGGCGCACTAGTTGATCAGCCTCCAGTTCCTCTGCCTGACCCTGCGCCTGCGGGTAGAACGTGACCCCCAGGCTGGCCGATACCTGCATCCGCGCCTGACCATACTGGACCGGATGCGCGGCTGCGGCCAGCAAGCGGTTGAGCATCGGTGCAGTGGCGGCTACGTCAGAGAGGTCAAGCAGGACGGCAACGAACTCGTCACCGCCCAGTCGCGCCAGGATGTCCCCATCGCGCAGCGCCTCGGTCATGCGTTCGGCCAGCGTGATCAGTAGATGGTCTCCTGCCTCGTGGCCGTGCGTGTCGTTGACCGCCTTGAAACCATCGAGATCGACAAAGGCCACTGCCAAGTGCTGGCCTCGCCGGCGGGTCTGCACCAGAGCCTGCTCCAGGCGTTCACCCAAAAGGGCGCGGTTGGGCAGTTTGGTCAGGCTGTCGAAGCGGGCGATGCGTTCGAGTTCTGCAGTACGACTACGGACCTGCGCGCTGACGATAACAAGCTGGCGCAATCGGTCGCGCAGATAGAGTGCCAGCAAGGCTGCAAGCACGGCGCCACCCACTGCGATCCGCCATGGCGATCTGCGGTCCAGTGCGGCATCAAACCTGGGTTCGGAATTGACATGCACGACCAGTTCCCGCCCCATCAGCGACATCGACCGACTGGCCGAGAAAAGATGCTCGGCGTCGGGTGCGAGCAGATCCTCTGGCTTGGCCCCATGCTTGTCGGGGTCATAAATCAGTGTGGCGGCGCCACCTGGCGTGCCATCGAAGACCTCGATGTCCACCAAGCCGGAGGCAATCTCAGGTATGCCGTGGAGTAGTTCTTCGATGACGAGTGGCGCGTACAGCAGTCCCAGCAGGGCTGCGCGCCGCTCGGCCAACGTGGTGGGATGGCTCCCCTTGGCATAGACCGGAACATAGAGCAGAACGCCTGGTGTTTTGTGTTCATCCTGCGCCAGCGTGATGGGGGCGGTCATGGTGGCCTGGCCACTGTCGATGGCGCGTTGAGCGGCGCTTCGGCGCAAAGGCTCAGAGCCAATGTCCAGGCCCATCGCGCCCTGATTGAATGCTGCCGGCTCGATGAATTTGATAATCAGTAGATCCTTCTGCGCGGTGTCGGAAAGTTGCCGCAGCGTAAATTGGGGTGCGCCGTCAGCACGTGTCGTGGCCAAGAAGGTGTCAAGGTCGGGAGGTAAGACACGTTGGATGAAGCCAAAACCGTGCACGCCCGGAAATTCCTTGGGCATATCGCGTGATTCGACATAGGCCCGAAAGGCTGCGCGATTCACGCTCTCGCTGGCAGCGTAGACGCCTCGGGCGCCATTCAAACCGTAAACGGCTTGCGTGAAGCGACGCGACACATCTGCGCTGATGCGCTGAGTGCTGAATTCGATTTGCGCTCGCGCCTCGCTTTGTGAATCACAATGCTTCCAAAGGGCAGCAGCACTAGACAGGCCGAACAGGAACAGGAACAGCAGGCCCGGCAGTGCGGCTTCCAGCCGTGCGCGCAGCGCTGAGCTGGAATTCATGGTGTACCAGCTCCCCAGCAGCGTGCCAAGGCGTGGATGGCTATTGCGGTGGGGGGGGGCTGGGCGTGCTGCATTTTGTGAATGCAGCCTTTAACAGATGCAGGCTTTAAGGAATGCACCAACCGTGCCAAGTCGCAACAAGCGGTGCAAATAAGTTTGTTTCTCTGCTGAAAATCGGCAAACTGTGTCGAATCTCGGAGAAGTACTGCGAATTTGGCGTCCAAGGCAGCATCGGAACTCGCATGGCAGGAGAACTGGCTATGGAGTTGGCGCCACAGCTATGGCCTTCGCAACCGAAGACAAAGCTATTGGGTACCTAGATCCGAGCTAAAGTGCTTTGCTCCGATGGCGGAAAGGAGTTTCTCCAGATCGCTTATCGCCACTGCCTGCAGCCGTGCGTCATAGACCATTGTGTGGTTGAGCAATCCAAAGCCGGAACATTGCGGCAAAAGCGCCCTCGACCATTTCTTGAAGAAAGCGGTATGTGCGGGTAGGCTCGAGTTCATGCAAATTCCGGACTCTCGCTGGTGCCTTTGATACATACGGCCCCGGAGCGTTGCTGTAGCAACTGCGCCGTGAAGCTGATCGCTGAAAGCACTGCCGTGGTCCTGCGTTGCGGCAAGGAGTATTTCGATCTACCACCAGTTGAACGCAAACAACAAGCACTCAGGCACTACCCCGAGACTCTGCTCACAGACACTTGCCGCAGTTGGATTGGACATCGGTCAAACGTCGTGGAGTCTCGGCGCAACTAGGCCACCCGCCAGTAACGGCAACCGAATAGTGAAGGTACTGCCTTCGCCGAGCACGCTCTCGACAGTGATAGTGCCGCCGTGGCGCTGCACGATCAGACGGCAGATTGGCAAGCCCAGGCCATTGCCCTGGCCTTCTGGGCGGGTTGTAAAGACAGGGTCAAACAGACGGCTGACGTTTTCCGGTGCAATCCCTTCACCCGTATCGCGCACCCACAGCACGGCCTCTCTGGCGCTGCGACGCACAGCGGTTCTGATCTCACCGCCCGTGGGCATCGCCTGACAGGCGTTCAGGAACAAATTCATCAGCACCTGTTGCAACAGGATGGCATTGCCCAAGATCGGCACGTTGGCTTCCTCGTAGTCTTCGAGCAAGCTTATTCTCTGTAACCGCGCCTGTGCCGTCACACTCTTTACGCTCTCGTGCAGCACGCTGACCAGGTTGGTCGGCTTCATTTCATCGTCCAGTGGTGGTCGCGCAAAGCGCAGCAGGTTGTCGATAATGGCCGACGACTTTTCAATCCCTTCGATTATTTTCTGCGTGCATTCCTGTTGTTCTGCCGGGTCACCCGGCTGGTCGCGCAGAAACTGCGCCGCAGAGAAGCAGACCGAGAGCGGATTGCGCAGCTCATGGGCAATGCCACCGGCCATCACGCCCAGCGCAACGAGCCGTTCGTTTTGATAGAGCTTGGTGTAGTTGACCAGTTTTTCCAGTTCAACATGGGTCTCGTGCAATGCCAGCTCCGTCTTCTTGCGTGCAGTGATGTCGCTGATTACAACCCGTAAGACTGATGCACCTTGACCTTCCTGCTCGACACTGGACATCAAATGCACCCACAACGACACGCCATCAGGCAGCGTCAGTCTTAGCTCACATTCCTGCGGTAGTCTGGAAGTAAGTAGCGCGGTGCTGTGCAGGTGGTAAATTGGTCGCTCTTCCTGTAGCACCAGACGATAAAACGCCATCCCGACAAGTTTGCAGCGGGGCAGGCCCAACATGGAACTGCCCGTCAGATTGACATCCAGGATCAGACCTTTTTCGTTGACGGTGCAATAGCCAACGGGTGCCATGTTGTAAAGATCAAAGTACCGCGAGCGCGCTTCGCTGAGTTCCGTTTCCGAACGGATCAGTTCTTCATTCTGCGCTTTCAGCTCGATCTGATGCGTGTGTAATGATTCTTCGCGTTGCGCCAGCTTTTGCAGCATGGCGTTGAAACCACCAACCAGATCGCCGATTTCATCCTTCCTGGTGATGGTTAAAGTCGGCATGATGGACTTGGCTGAATCCCAGTGAGCCAGCACTTTGGCGGTCTGGGTCAAGGGCGTCAATTGGTGCCGTAACATCCACCAAGTCAGCATTACAACCAACAAGCTCAAAAAAGCCGCCGCAAGTAACTTGCGCTCCTGCATGGCTTGAATCGGGGCAAAGGCTTCGGCAGTCGGCACCGTGGCCACCATGTACCAGTCGGCCGCAGGAATGCGCTTGACAGAGGACAGTACTTGCATGCCGTTG
>JBMOJJ010000329.1:0-4027 GCA_049315845.1 Rhodoferax sp. | reverse complement strand
AACTGCCAGCGTGGGGGCGATTGGGGTGGGATGCTCATGCGAGGGCTCTCCATCTTTTTTCTAACAAGGAAACAATGTGTTCCACGCGCTTGCCAGTGGCCGCTGCGACGGCCTGGGCATAGGGTGGCATGTTGGTGCATTCCAGCACCAGCGTGGTGATTTCGGGATGGGCTCTGACCAATGCCAGTGCGCCTTCGACGACATCCCGCTCGGCCTGAATCAAGTCCAGCGCCGGTTCGTTGCCCAGCAGGCGGCGCTGAAACTCGCAGCCCGGCGCCACCCCGCCGACCGGCGTTGCCGGGTCGGCACCGACTCCCGCCAGTTGACTGGCGTCCAGAGCCAGCGCATCAATGGTCAGCACAGCACAGCGCTCTGCGGACAACTCGGGCGAACTGAGCCACAGCAGGCTCGAACTGATGACAGGCACCGGCACTGCAGCCTGCAATTCGCGCTGGTAGCGCGCCAGAAAGCCGCAACTGGTGCTGAGCAGGCTTGCGCCCTGCTCCACCAGGTCCAGCGCAGCAGCCACGAAAGGCGCCAGCACCAGCGCAGCGCTGTTTCTCACCACGTTGTTCGGACTGGCGCCTTGCACCGTGCGGTAACGAACGGGAATTTGCAGCTGCTCAAAAGTGCCCGGATTGCCAATATCACCCGGCGGCCGCGGAAACCGCGTGTCCAGCATCAGGAGGCCCAGAAATGACATGAGGTGGCTCAATTCCAGACGACTCTCAGAGGCTGGCCGCCGAGCGCGCCGCCTGGTCGTAAATGCCCGAGAGCAGGCGCAGCAGGCGTGCCAGCTCGCCGATGTCGCGGTTCAGCGCGTCATCCGCGTTCAGCGCATTGATCAGGCAGGATTCCCGGATCTCGCGGTAGCGCGCGACATACTGCCGCCCCAGATCGGTCGCCGCATAGGTGACCTCCTTGCCGCTCTTGCGCGAGGCGACCACCGCCAGGTTCTGCAACTTCTTGAGCGAGTAATTGATCAGGTGCGTGTCTTCCACATTCATGATGAAGCAGATGTCCGACAGGCGCTTGTCGCGGGCGCGGTGCGTCACATGGTGCAACACCAGCACGTCCAGCGGCGTCAGGTCCTTCAGGCCGGCGCTGCTCATGCAATGCGCGATCCAACGGTGAAAGGCGTTGCCGGCCACGATCAGGCCAAACTCGAACTCGCTCATCTCCGCGCTGCGCGGCGACACCAGATGCGCCGACGAGACGATCGGCGCTGACTCCCCCGCTGGCAGCACAGCCGGCCGCAGTGGCGCTGATTTCTTGGCCATGAACAAACTCCCGGTTGGCATCCTTGTTGCGAGAGGAGGATTGTAGGTAGGACAATCACACTTTATCAACAATTTGTTGACATTTAGGGAAAACACCGAGAACTGTTGCGGCCAAATCGGCCTTACATTTAGGCGTCCACCCTGCCAACCAAAATCAATCGGAGCTTTTTTATGAAACGTCGCCTTTTCGCATTGAGCGTCACCGCCGCCGCAGTCACCATCGCGCTCAGTGCCGGCACCGCCTCGGCACAGACCAAATGGGACCTGCCGGCCGCCTACCCGGCCAACAACTTCCACACCGAAAACATCACCCAGTTTGCCACCGACGTCGACAAGGCCACCGGCGGCAAGCTCAAGATCACGGTGCACGCCAACGCCTCGCTGTTCAAGGCGCCCGAGATCAAGCGCGCGGTGCAGGGCGGGCAGGCGCAGATCGGTGAAGTGCTGCTGGTGAATTTCGAGAACGAGAATCCGATCTACGGCGCTGACGGCATTCCGTTCCTGGCCTCCAGTTTTGCCGACAGCATGAAGCTTTACCAGGCGCAAAAGCCGGTGCTCGACAAGTTGCTTGGCGCCCAGGGCATGAAACTGCTCTATGCGGTGGCCTGGCCACCGCAGGGCCTGTATGTGAAGAAAGAGATTGCATCCGTTGCTGATATGCGCGGCGTCAAGTGGCGCGCCTACAGCCCGGCCACCGCAAAGATGGCGGAATTGATTGGCGCGCAGCCGGTCACGATTCAGGCAGCTGAAGTCAGCCAGGCGTTTGCCACCGGCGTGGTAGACAGCATGATGAGTTCCGGCTCGACCGGTTACGACAGCAAGATCTATGAATCGGTCAAGTACTGGTACGACACGCAGGCCTGGCTGCCCAAGAACGCGATCATCGTCAACCTCAAAGCCTTCAATGCGCTGGACGCAGCGACGCAGGCTGCGCTGACCAAGGCGGCAGCGGACGCCGAAACCCGCGGCTGGAAATCCAGTGCCGAAAAGAACGAATGGTACAAGACCGAACTGACCAAGAAAGGCATGAAGATCCTGCCGCCCAACGCCAAACTGGCGGCTGACCTGAAGCAGGTGGGCAGCATCATGCTGGCCGACTGGGAGAAGAAGGCCGGCCCTGATGGGCAAGCCATCATTAAGGCCTACCGCAGCAAATAAGTGGCTGAATCATTGATGCGCCGCAACCTGAACCGGCTCTATGACGCCGCAGCTTGGGCTGCGGCGTTGATGATGGTCGGCACTCTGCTGATGGTGGTGTTGGGCATGCTCGACCGCTATGTGACGATCAACTTTCGCGGCACCGACATGTACGCCGGCTACTGCATGGCCGCGGCCGGCTTTCTTGCGCTGGCGCATACGCTCAAGAAGAACGAGCACATCCGGGTCACGCTGCTGCTCAACGCGGTGCCACCCGGGGCCAAAAAGGCACTGGAACTGTGGAGCCTGAGCGCGGCGGTGTTTCTGTCGGGCCTGTTCTGCTTCTACAGCATGAAGCTGGCCTACCAGTCCTGGGATTTCAACGACATCTCGACCGGCAACGACGCGACACCCCTGTGGCTGCCGCAGATCGGCATGGCGCTCGGGACGCTGGTGCTGCTGATCGCCTTTGTCGATGAACTGGTGCTGGAGTGGCGCGGTCTGCGCGTCACAGAGAGCAGCGATGAAGCCCTGCACAACGAATAGAAAACGACGGGACTTCCATGAGTGAACTCGGTATTACCGCGCTGCTGATTGCCTCGCTTTTCCTGATCCTGGGCAGCGGAGTCTGGATCGGTCTGACGCTGACCGGCGTGGCCTGGATCGCGATGGAACTGTTCTCCAGCCGACCGGCCGGCGACGCGATGGCGGTGACGATCTGGGGCTCCTCCAGCAGTTGGACGCTGACCGCGCTGCCGCTGTTCATCTGGATGGGCGAGATCCTGTTTCGCACCAAGCTCAGCGAGAGCATGTTCAAGGGCCTGGCGCCATGGGTCAACTGGCTGCCCGGACGCCTGCTGCACACCAACGTGATCGGCTGCACGATTTTTGCCGCGGTCTCGGGATCGAGCGCCGCCACCTGCGCGACGATCGGCAAGATGACGCTGCCGGAGCTTACACGCCGCGGCTACCCACAGGACCAGATCATCGGCTCGCTCGCCGGCGCCGGCACGCTGGGCATCCTGATCCCGCCCTCGATCATCATGATCGTCTACGGCGTCAGCGCCGAGGTCTCGATCTCGCAGCTGTTTGTGGCCGGCGTGCTGCCAGGCCTGCTGCTGGCGTCGCTGTTCAGCGGCTATCTGGTCGTCTGGTCGCTGCTCCATCCGGACCAGATCCCGCCGACGACCGAGCAATTCACCTTCACGCAAAGGCTCTACGAGTCGCGCCATCTGATCCCGGTGGTCGGTCTGATTGGCGCCGTGCTGGGCAGCATCTACGCCGGCGTTGCGACCGCGACCGAGGCCGCTGCGGTCGGCGTCATCGGATCGTTCGTGCTGTCTGCATTGCAGGGTTCGCTCAGCTGGCGCAATTTCAAGGAATCACTGATGGGCGCGACGCGGCTTTATTGCATGATCGCGCTGATTCTGGCCGGCGCCGCCTTCCTGACGCTGAGCATGGGCTATATCGGCCTGCCGCGCCATCTGGCCGAGTACGTTTCCGCGCTCGGCCTGAGCCCCTTCATGCTGATACTGGCGCTGACCGTGTTCTACGCCATCCTGGGCTGTTTTCTGGACGGCATCTCGATGGTGGTGCTGACCATGGGCGTG
>JBMOJJ010000328.1:0-4028 GCA_049315845.1 Rhodoferax sp. | reverse complement strand
GACATCGTCAAGGGTCCAGGCTACGCCGGGGCGTTTGACGGGCGTATCGAAGCATTTGGCTCTATCCACGATGCTGCCCTGCCTTGCCGTAAAGACGCTCACCGATGCGACGCACCAGTTGACGCTCAAGGTAGTCAAGCCGATCGTCCTCAGCATTGACGACCAGGATGTGCTGGTCACGCCAGCCCTGCTCCTTGATCGCGTCGAGGTCAGTGACCCTGGGCTGCAGGCGACCCAGGGGACATTCGTAGTTGTGGGCGGGGATCTTCATGTCACACCTCCTGCGTGTCAATTGCCCAGTGCAGAATCGCCAGGGCATCGGCCTCGTTGTCGTCGGTAACAGGGTGGCCAAGGGCACGCATGGCAGCGATCACCTCGTCCTTGCTGGCATTGCCTTTGCCGGTTGCGTGCTTCTTGATCGTGCCTACCGGCACACCCTGGTACGGGATGTGGTGGTGCTCACACCAGGCGGTCAGCGTTGCCATCAGGCCGCCATAGAAATGTGCGGCGTCGACACCAACATGACGGCGTACCTCCTCGAAGTACACGGCGTGGACGTCGTCTGCCAGTGTTTTCATCTCAGTGAGCCAGCGTTTGAAGCGCAGGTAGCGCATGCCACCGCCCTCGAAGCGTTGGGTCTTGAAGCTCACGAAACCGTGAGCCGTATTGCCATCACGTGGGCGCAGCGCCCAGCCTGTGGTGGTTCCAAGGTCAAGGGCCAGCACGCAGGTGCTCAGGGCTGCGCGCAGGCGGTGGGGTGGTGTAAGGGATTCAGAAATCATCAAGGTGTCCTCCAAGGGGCGGTTAAGCGGCCTGGAGGAGCGCCAGCATGTGCCGGGTCAGGGCGGGTGCGGCTCCTTCATGTCCGAGCACTCGGTGTTTGGGCCAGGTGCGGTTTCGGGTGGGTCTCAGCTCGAAGCTGACTTCATCGGTTCAATACTTCAAGGCTTCAATATTTCAATACTTCATTCATGACATGGTGTCCATGTCGGTATAGGTATACAAAAAAAGTTATTTCATATTTTCAAATTTCAATTGCTATTCAATTTTTTCAGTTTCCAGTTTCTATATTTATTGTGTACGCGCGCACGCGCGTGAAATCGGTACATGAATGTATATGTATGTATATAGAGAGACCCCTTGAAGTATTGAAGCCTTGAAATTATTGAAGGAAGTTGAAGTGACATATCGGGCCTCCGCTTTAGATGACCTTGAGCCGCTGCGACGGTCGGCCTTTGCTTTGCGACGCGACGGCCTCCACCAACTGCGCTTCGATCAGCGTGCGCAGCACACCATCGCGCTGGCGCGAATCCATGTACTGGGTCCTGCGCGTGAACTCGCTCTTGCTCATGCCCTGCGGTCCTGATGCGTGCAGGATCTGCAGCGCCCGCTTGTGAAACGACTCGGCCGCGTTTTCTGAAACGCGCGAGCTCGCCTCCCGAATCGAGAGCTCTGCGCAGTGGCGCGAGAACAGAATCCCCCACTGGGCATCGGCCTCCTCGATTTGTGGGTCAACCGGGTCACGCGAGACAGCACGAATCAGCGCCAGCTTGGTCGCGTTTTCTTCAATGCGCGCCAGAATCGACGTGTAGCCCGAGCCACGCGAAGCACGAAGACGCTCCAGCAGTTCATGGTCAAGCATCTTGAAATGACTCCTGGCTGAAGCCAGCATAGGCACCACCCGCGGCTCGACCGCCACCTCATCGACCGCGCCGACCTCGCTGAGGTTGCCGCTCAACTTGCCGCCGCCCTCATGGATCAGACGGAGTTGCTCGATCAAGGAGGGCGCCGGTGTGATGGTGCCAAAGTTCTCGTTGCTGTCCGGAAAGTCGTTCTCACTTTGCAGGATCAAGAGCCGCGCCAGCGAACCGTCAGCCATATTGGCCGCCTGCAGCGCCTGCCAGAAGTGCACCGGCGTGGTGGTGCCATAGACGCACAGGCAGGGCTGGTGGATTGCGCGGTGCGAATTGTTGAGCTGATTGGTCGCGTACTCGATCCCGAAATACGTTGAGCCAGAGGTCGTATACAGCTCTGTCATCAAGTCCAATATCTCGCAGATGTAGCGCGGCGAGCGCTTTCTGTCGGCCGCCGCCGAGAGAAACATCCCGAACTCATCGAGTTGCAGCAGAATCGCGGGCTGGCGCTGTATGGCACTCAGCAGGCCCGAGCCCGAGGCGATCTTGTTGCCGCCCAGATACTGCAGCAAATTGGCGCGGCGAAACAACTCGTTGATCACCACGCGGCTGTGGTTCTTGCCGGCGCCGCTCTCGGCGATGCCGACCACATACAGGTTGGAGCGTGTATTGTTCTCGGTGCGGTACTTGCGACCCATCAGCGCGCCAATGGCGCACAGACTGGCCCCCAGCGCCAGCACCGGCTGAGGCCGCTTGGCCGTACTGCCCATGAGAGCCATCATCTCGGCCAGCACGCCGCCGACCTGATCCCAGCCTGCGGGCAGCGCCGGCGCAGCTGGCATCTCAGCGGCATGCTCATCATCAAGGATCTGAATCGGCGCGGCCGTCTCCAACGATTTCAAGAACTCGCGCGCCGGGTGGTGGCCGTTCATCACGATGGCACCATTGAGCTGCAAGTCCGGCTCGGGCTGCCATCCCTTGTCCAGAGCCAGCTTGTAAAGCGTCCCGGCACCAATCCTGTGCGGTGCAAAGCTGCGCCAGCTCCTGGCTGTGGTGGCGAGATCGTTCTTCACTGAACTGGCAGACCAGGACGAAAACAATGCCTCTCCCTCATCGCCCAAGGCGCCCTTGATCGCCATGCCGATGCGCACCCAGCTGTCGTAGTCCAGGTCCTGGTTGAGCACGAAGCCCAGCGCCAGGCCAACGGCCTCGGCTGTACCGCGTTGCTCCGGCAGCGCGGCGAATGCTTCGGGCGAGCGCAGACCCAGCGCAATGCTCTGCGGGCGGTCCTCGGCCGGGATCAAGAGATAGGCCTCCTTGGCGAACTCGCGCGCCTGCGCCTCGGTGATCGCTGGCAAATCCTCGATGCGCATGTCGGCGAGCGTCTGCACCGGCCAGTCGTAGGGCTTGCCAGTGTCTGGGTGAATGCCGTAGGCCAGGAACTGCTGGCCCAGGCCCAGCACCTCGATAGGCGGGTACTTGAAGCCCTTGAAGGCTTGCGCTGCGCGGTAGACCAGCAGCCGCTTGGGTGCGTTGCCAATGCGCACCGCCGGCGTATCACCGAGCATCTGCTTGGCCAAGGCCTCGATGGCCAGCGCCAGCGCCTCGGAATGCATCACATCGATGTCGATACCAATCACCCGGCCCGCGGCAATACCGATGCCGGCCAGTGGCCAGTCGCCCCAGATGTCGACTTCGTTCTCAGTCGTGTCACGCTCGCAGTGCCGGCTCCATTTGGGGTAGTCGTGCCACGCGCCCAGGCTGTACATGCCCGGCTTCTTGGTGCGAGGCTGGATCGGCAGGATGGGAAAGCCGCCATCCACCAGGCTGGCGCCAAGTTGCGCCATATAGTTTGTGTTGCTCATTACTTCCTCTAAAACGGTGGATCGACTGCATAGGCAGCGCCCAAGTGGTCCTGAAACGCAACCACGACGGTGCGGATCAGGCTCGACCATTCGTGCTCAGTGAAGGTCGCCAGATCGGTCTTGCCAACCGACTCGACGTACTCACCTGCGGCCTGAGAGGCGGTTGCCATGGCCTCCGTCTGATGTTTGTTCCAATCAATCATGGTCTTCAGCCCAGCTTCCTAAAACCGCGCGCCGACGATTTCTGTGAAGCGACCACTGGGTCGAACCGCAATGTGCGCCGGGCATTTGAGCTTGTTTGACACCGCCAAGGCTTCGTTGACCCCCTTGGGCAGTGGCATCCCTGGTGCACGGTTGGCCCACCAACTGGCCGCCTTCTGGCGTGGATAGCCCGCATGTTCAATGCAGACCCACTCGCTGTGGGAGCTCAGGCCACTCCAGTAGTCCACGCGAAGGGATGGCGGTTTGCCCGGTTTGTCGTGGCGCGCGTAGCTCACCCGGGTCACTGGCAGCCACTGGGGCGGACCGC
>JBMOJJ010000327.1:0-4029 GCA_049315845.1 Rhodoferax sp. | reverse complement strand
CCAAAGGTTGTAGATTGACTTCCAAAAACCAATCTTGGCACTTGATGCCGTTACCGGGAAGCGGGAAGTCCCTTCGTATTCATGCCGCTGCGCCACCCACCGCACCGCCCTCGGCAACGAGCGTCTGTGATTTTCGGACTTCGAATACCAACGCTGTTTGAATGATCTGGTTGGTGGGGCGCTCAGCGCAGCGGCATAAAGGCGGAGGCCGCAGGCCGGGGGACAGCCGCGGAGCTGAGGCGTCATTAGGGTCCGACCCCAATTCTGTCGGACTTCGTCTTTTCATCATTTCGCGAAAGGTCCGGAGATCCGTTCGATCGCCTGCTGCTGCACCGCCTGCAGCTGCGCGGCGCTGACCTGATTCGGCGCGATTTCGGACAGCGGGAGCAGCACAAAGGCGCGCTCGCTCAGGCGTGGGTGGGGCACGACGAGGGTGGCGCTGTCGATGCGCGCGTCGCCGTAGAGAAGGATGTCGAGGTCCAGCGTGCGGGGGGCGTTGCGCGTGGAGCGCTGGCGCCCTGCCCTGTGCTCGACGGCCTGCAACGCGGCCAGCAGGTCTGGTGCGCTGAGCGCGCTTTCAACTTCCAGCACCGCATTGAGGTAGTCCGGGCCGCTGGAATCGATCGGCGCGCTGCGGTAGAGCGACGAGCGCCGGCGCAGGCTTACACCGGGTAGCGCGGCAATGGCGTCGATGGCGCCGAGCAGCGCCGCGGCCGGATCACCGAGATTGGCGCCCAGCGCAATGAAGGCGGTGACGCCGGGGCGCACGGCCTTGGCTCAGGCGGCCGATTCGGGGCCCGCGTCGCTCTCGCCGCGCGGACCGCTGGAGCGGCGGCGGCGGCGCCTCTTGCGCGGCGCGTCGGCGCCTTCTGGCGCTGTTGACGGGGCTTCGTCGCGGGCGGGTGCGGCGTCACTGGCGGGCGCTGCGGCGCGGGCTGGCGCGTCGGAGGCGGCAGCGGGCGGCGCCGGCGCCTTGTGCACGCGCGGCGCGCGCGGGCGCTGCGCCTGCTCTTCGCGCACCTGGTCAACCATGTCCTGGCGCAGGTTGTCGTCGGCCATGCTGAACTCCTGCCACCAGTCGGCCAGCACGACGTCGATCTCGCCGGCGTCGGCGCGCAGGCGCATGAAGTCAAAGGCGGCGCGAAAGCGCGGCTGCTCGACCAGGCCAAACGGCGTGCTGCCGACGCGCTTTTCGAAGCGCGGCTGCATCATCCAGATCTCGCGCATGTCGGAGCCGAGCTTGCCGCGGCCGGAAACGTCGCCGACGCGGGCGTTGAAGACCTCGTCGATCGCGTCCTGCAACGCCGGGTGCGAGTGCTGGCGCAGATTGAGCCGCTGCGCCCAGCCGTCCCGCACGTCGGCCCAGAGCACGCAGGCAAGCAGGAAGCTCGGCGCCACCGGCTTGCCTTCGCCGACGCGGCGGTCGGTGTCTTGCAGCGCGGCCTTGACAAAGACCTGGTCGGCGCGCTCGACGACGACGTCGAGCAGCGGGTAGATGCCGCGCGACATGCCGAGCGCGCGAAGCTGCTCGATCGACGCGATGGCGTGGCCGGTTTGCAGCAGCTTGAGCATTTCGTCGAACAGGCGGCTCTGCGGCACCTCGGCCAGCAGTTCCTGCGACTTGACCAGCGGCGCGGCGGTCTTTGCCTCGAGCTGGAAGCCCAGGCCGCTGAGCTTGGCGCAGAAGCGCACCGCGCGGATGATGCGCACCGGGTCCTCGCGGTAGCGCGTGGCGGGGTCGCCGATCATGCGGATCACGCGCTTCTTGGCGTCCTTGATGCCGTGGTGGTAGTCAACCACGATCTGGGTCTCGGGGTCGTAGTACATCGCGTTGATGGTGAAATCGCGGCGCACCGCGTCCTCTTCCTGCGGACCCCAGACGTTGTCGCGCAGCACGCGGCCGGAGGCGTCCACCGCGTGCTTCATGCCGGCGAGTTCGCTCTTGCTGGTCTTCTCGTTGCCGGCGACCTGTTCCGCCGCCGCGTTGTCCATGTAGGCGCGGAAAGTCGAGACCTCGATCACGTCGTTCTCGCGGCCGCGCCCGAACACCACGTGCACGATGCGAAAGCGCCGCCCGATGATGAAGGCGCGCCGGAACAGGCCCTTGACCTGCTCCGGTGTGGCGTTGGTGGCGACGTCAAAGTCCTTGGGCCGCAAGCCGACCATCAGGTCGCGCACCGCGCCGCCGACGATGTAGGCCTCGAAGCCGGCGTTCTTGAGCGTGCGCACGACGTTGCTGGCGCGCTCGTCAACCAGCGCAGGGTCGATGCCGTGCTCGGCGGCGCCGACCTCCTCGCGCTTGCCGAACTGGAGCTTCTTGTTTTTTGCTGATGACGGTGATTTGCCCAGCAGTTTTTCAATAAATTTTTTAATCATTCGTTCTGGTGTCTAGAAGAGCTCAAGTATGCGCCATCCGCGCCGGGTGGCCAGCGCGCGCAGTTGCGGATCGGGGTTGGTGGCCACCGGGTGGTCGACTTTTTCAAGCAGGGTCAAATCGTTGATCGAATCGGTGTAGAAGGTGCTCTCGACGTCGGCCCAGCAGAGCGCCCGGGCGGCCAGCCATTGCTCGACCCTGGTCACCTTGCCTTCGCGCGCCGAGGGCACGCCCTTGATCTCGCCGGTGATCCAGTCGCCGGTGGTAGCCGCGCCGGCGCGCTCGAGCTCGACCGCGATCAGTTCGGCCACGCCGAAGGCCTGCGCGATCGGACGCGTGACGAACTCGTTGGTGGCGGTGACGATCACCAACTGGTCGCCGGCCTGCTGGTGCGCGCGCACCAGCGCCAGCGCCTGCGGCCGGATTGCCGGCTCGATCACGCTGCGCATGAACTGGTCGTGCGCGGCCTGCGCATTGACCGCGCCCTGGCGGCGCACGGCGTCGGTGGCGAAGCGGACGTAGTCGTGGATATCGAGCGTGCCGGCCTTGTAGTGGGCAAAGAATTCGTCGTTGCGCCGGTTGAAGTCAACCGGGTCGGTCCAGCCGATGGTGGTCGTGAAGACGCCCCACGAGTAGTCCGAATCGATCGGCAGCAGCGTGTGATCCAGGTCGAACAGGGCCAGCTTCATGCGTTCAGGAGTTCTCCATCATGGACTTGATGAGCGGGATCGTCAGCGCGCGCTTGGTCTGCAGCGCGTAGCCGTCGATCAGTTCGAGCAGTTCCATCAGGCTGCCCAGGTCGCGGCTGAAGCGGGTCAGCATGAAGTCCATCACCTCGTCGCCGAGAAACAGCCCGCGCGCGTCGGCCGCCTGGCGCAGCACCGCGCGCCGCTCGGGCTCGCTGAGCACCTGGAGCGCAAACACATGGCCCCAGCCAAGACGGGTTCGAAGGTCGTCGCGCAGCTTCAGGTCGGCCGGCGGCAGCGCGCCGGCGGCGAGCACGCCGCGCTGGTGCGTCTGGGCGTTGACGAACCAGTTGAACGCGAGCTGCTGCTGCTGCGCGGTGTACAGGTGCACGTCGTCGAGCAGCACGGCGGCCCAGTGTTCGCTGAACTCGGGCGGGTCGAGCATGCCGGCGTCGAGCCAGCCGCTGCTGGCGCCCTGCTCGCTCAGCGCGGCGCGGACCGACTTGAGCAGGTGCGTCTTGCCGCTGCCCTCGGGGCCCCACAGGTAGGTGGGCACCGGCGAGAGCGCCGTCTGAGCTGAGCCGGCGCCGCCGACCCACAGCTGCAGATGGCGCAGCGCGGCCTCGTTCGGACCGGCAAAGAAGCGCTCGAGCGTGGGGCCGCTGTCCAGACCGATGTCAAGGGCGATCTGCTTCATGCGCTGTGGAGGAAAATTGCATTTGGATGGCCGGAATGAACCCGTAGAATCAGTGCAAATTCTATCGGGCCCGACGGCCCTGTCTGACACACGGCACCACTGCACGCAAATTACATGTCAAAAACCCTGCACTCTTCTCCCCTTTCCTACAAAGACGCCGGTGTCGATATTGAGGCCGGCGACGCGCTGGTGGAACGCATCAAGCCGCTGGCCAGAAAAACCATGCGCGAGGGCGTGCTGGCCGGCATTGGCGGCTTTGGCGCGCTGTTTGA
>JBMOJJ010000326.1:0-4051 GCA_049315845.1 Rhodoferax sp. | reverse complement strand
CGCTGTCGCGGCATCGCAAACTGGCGCTCCAGGCCTGGCAGATCGAACTGACGACACCACGCACCATCATGGAATCCTATGACGTGCTGCGTGTCGGTGCGAAGGAGATCGCGCTGCACCGCGACGGCCTGTCGCTGCTCGATCCGGTCGTGGTGCTCCTCAATCAGGTCGGCCTGTTCGACCGCAGCAAGGCGCCTTCGCCCGATGAATACGCCACCACCAGCCAGATCAAGGACTTCAGCCAGAAGCTTGATTCCACGCCTGGCTTCTTCTGGATGGTGAGCGAGGGCAATGACCGCGTCACGCAAATCAACGCCGGCCGTGCCTACGCCCGCGTGCAACTCGCAGCCACCGCGTTGGGCCTGTCGATGCAGCCGCTGTCACAGGCGCTGCAGGAGTATCCGGAACAGGCCAGGCCCTATGCCGACATCCATGCCGTAGCCGGTGCAGCGCGACCCGGTCAGACGGTTCAGATGTGGGCACGCGTGGGCTATGCACCGCCCGTCGAGCCATCGCCGCGCCGGCGCCTGCAGGACTTCATCCGGGCTTGAAGCCCGCACCGGCGCAGCGGGTCAGCGCAGCAGTTCCAGGAGCCGGTTGAACGCGTGGTGCACGGTCGCGGCGCGCACGGCCGCGCGATCGCCGTCGAAGTGGCATTTTTCGGTGAGCACCTGACCCGGTACGGCAAAGCCGAACCAGACCGTGCCGACCGGCTTGGACGCACTGCCGCCGGTGGGGCCGGCGACGCCGGTGACGGCGACAGCCACCTGCGCTTTCGAGTGCGCCAGCGCGCCTGTCACCATGGCGCGCGCCACGCCTTCGCAGACGGCGCCGGCGCGGCGCAGCAGGCGCTCCTCGACGCCGAGCAACTCGGCCTTGGCGTCGTTCGAGTAAGTGACAAAGCCGCGCTCGAACCAGGCGCTGGAGCCCGCCAGGTCGGTGCAGGCGGCGGCGATCAGGCCGCCGGTGCAGCTCTCCGCGGTGACCAGCTTGAGTTTCCTCGCCAGCAGCAAGCTGGCCAGTGATGCCGTTTGATCCGGCTCCGAAACCTGCGGCAACGATGGCGCAACGTTCATTGAAAGAACCTCCAGACGGCGATCACGAACAAGGTGCAGGCGGCGGCCACCAGGTCGTCGAGCATGATGCCAAAGCCCGCCTTGCGCCAGGCGCCGGGGTCGGTGGCCGGATCGACATCATGGAACAGGCGGTCGGCCCAGCGCACCGGCCCCGGCTTGACCGCATCGAAGAAGCGGAACAGGCCGAAGGCCAGCAACTGGCCCCAGAACCCGGTCGGAGTGACCAGCCACAGCACCAGCCAGAACGCCGCGATCTCGTCCCAGACGATGCTGCCCGGGTCGAGCACGCGCATATTCCTGGCGCAGACGCTGCAGGCCCACCAGCCCAGCGGCAGGCTGGCGCCCAGCAGCCAGGCCCAGCGCAGGTCGTCCATCCACGGCTGCAGCACCCAGAACGCCATCCACGCCCATAGCGTGCCGGCCGTACCAGGCGCCAGCGGACTCAGGCCGGAACCAAAGCCGAGCGCGATGAAGTGCGCCGGCCGGTCCAGCAGGAAGAGGACGCCGGGGCGCACCGGCCCCGCCGCGACCGGGTTCTGAGCAGTGCTGTCAGACATGGGGTGATGGTTCAGGCGAAGTGGTCGAACGAGCCGTAGCTGTTGGACAGCGCCCGGCCATCGGCGTCGACCAGCCGCAGCCCGGGCGCCTGCTCGATGCGGCCGATGCGGGTCACCGCGGTCTGGCTTGACTGCGCCGCCTTCGCCACCAGAGCGCGCGCGGCCACCGGTGCCGTGAACAGCAGTTCGTAATCGTCTCCCCCGGCCAGCGCCCAACTGCGCCATTGGGCCTGCGCGATGGTGCTGGCTGGCAGCGCTCCCGCGCTCGCCCAGAGGCTGCGGGCAGCGACCAGAGTGGCTGCCACATCGGCCTCGACCGTGGCGCCGACACCGGACTGGTTCAAGATGTGGCCGAGATCGCCGAGCAGGCCGTCGCTGACGTCGATCGCCGCTGTCGCAAGGCCGCGCAAGGCCAGGCCCAGCGCGATGCGCGGCGTTGGTTGCTCCATCCGGCAACGCGCCGCCTCGAACAGCGGCGCCGGCAGCGACAGCGTGCCGCGGAAGACCTCGAGCGCCAGTCGGGCGTCGCCGATCGTGCCGCTGACGTAGAGGTCGTCATCGGGCTTGGCGCCACTGCGCAGCAGCGCCTGCGAGCGCCCCTGCAGAACGGGCACTTCGCCGAACACCGTGATGCAGATGTTGAGTGGCCCCTGCGTCGTGTCGCCACCAATGAGTTCGCAGCCATGGGCATCGGCCAGTGCGAACAATCCTTGGGTAAACGGTGCCAGCCAGGCGTCGTCGGCGCGCGGCAGCGCCAACGCCAGGGTAAAGGCCAACGGTTTGGCGCCGCAGGCGGCCAGGTCGCTCAGATTCACGGCCAGCGCCTTGTGCCCAAGTTTGCAGGGGTCCACGGTGGACAAAAAGTGGCGACCTTCGATCAGCATATCGCTCGATATCGCGAGCTGCATGCCGGGTGAAGTCTGCAGCAGCGCGCAGTCGTCGCCAACACCGAGCGCGGCGCTGCGGGTCGGGCGCTGGAAATAGCGCGCGATCAGGTCGAATTCACCCATGTCGGCTAGTCCTTGTTGCGGGGCGGCGCATCCGTCTGCGTCGTTGGCCATAGAAAACTCAAGGGGGCGTCATGCAAGCGCCGCCTTATGACGGCGCCCACGCGTGCGCGGTCGATGCCGGTGACATTGTGGGCGCGCAGGGCGAGTCGAAAGGCCAGGTAGAAGCTCACACCCAGGTTCAGCGCGCCTATCACCGGCAACGCCGCAAGACACCACCAGAGCGCGGGCTCGTGCAGCACGCTCCAGCCGAGCGCAGCGCAGGCCGCGCCCAATTGCCCGGCCGACAGCGTGACGTGGCGGACCTCGAAGGCCAGCCCGAAAAAGCCGGTGAACGCCGGGATCAGCCCAAGCATGAAGCCAAGCGAGATGTTGGAGCTAAAACCCGAGATGTTGGCGCGCAGGAAGGCGGCCCAGCGCTCGGCACGCCGGTTGCCCAGCAGCGCGCCGATGCGCGGGTTGTAGCGTATCGCCGAATCGAGCCTCTGCAGCACAAACCAGTTCTCGACCCAGCCGGCGATGATGCTCGACGCAAACAGCAGCAGACCGGTGAACGCGGCGTACAGGGCGGTCGGACCCAGCAGCGTCAGGGATTGGAATACGTAGGCCGCCTGGTCCGCATCGATCATGCTGCGGCCCGTGGCCAGTTGCAGGGCGCCAGAGATCAGCAGCACCGCCGGGAACACCAGCAACACATTGCCCAGCACGGCTGCCGCCTGCGAGCGCACCAGGTGCGTCACTTCGTCCGCGAAGGCGATCAGCGCATTGCTGTCACCCAGCTCTCTGAGCTTGGCCGCCATCGCGGGCGCCGTCATGGCCGGCTGCTTGGTGGCCAGCGTGAAGTGCAGCAATTGAATGACGACAAAGCTTGCCGCATAAACGATGCTGGCCCCCAGGCCGCTCCAGAACGCCGACAGTCCGAGCGCCATCACGGCAAATTTGAGCCAGGTGGTCAGCGCGGTCAGCACGCCGCCGCCGGCCGCCTTGCGCACCAGGGCTCGGTACTCGGCCATGTTGCGTGTGATGTAGTGCTCGCCGGTTTCCGAGCTGCGCTCGGCGACCTTGGCCGCCAGCATCGAAGTATTCGCGGTCACCAGTGCGGCCAGGCTGCGCCGTTCCTGACCGACCGTCACCAGGTGCGCCAGCAGGCGCGCCGTGCTGCTGGTCGGGCTGGCCGACAAAAGACAGTCCAGCAGGGCCCGAATTCGCATCACGCGCTCGCGCAACTGGCGCAGCTGAAAGACCAGGTTGACCGAAATGCCATGGGCGTCCAGATGCGTGTAGACCGAGGACGCCGCCTGGCGACAGGCCTCCAGCTGTTCGCGAAAGTGTCTGTAGGCCTGCTGGCGCTCGTCGCTGTCGTGCTCGGGTGACGCCAGGTAGGCGTCGCGCAGCACGTCAAAGTTGCGCG
>JBMOJJ010000042.1:0-18096 GCA_049315845.1 Rhodoferax sp. | reverse complement strand
GTTGCAGCATCTGCATCAACAGGAACAGGGTGGTGGAAAAAACAATCATGATGGTCGCCACCGCGGTCAGCGCGGGCGTCATGCTGTCGCGCAATCCGGAGAACATCTCGCGCGGCAGCGTGCGCTGATCCGGGCCGGCGATAAGCAGTGCGATCACCACGTCGTCAAACGAGGCGGCAAAGGCAAACAGCGCGCCAGAGGCCATCGCCGGCATGATGCCTGGCAGTGTGACGCGCAGGAAAGCGACGCGCGGGGTTGCGCCACAGGCGGCGGCGGCGCGCGCCAGATTGGGGTCCAGCAGTTCCAGCGCGGTCAGCACCGGCACCACGACAAAGGGCACGGCAATCACGGTATGCGCGATGATCAGGCCGCTGTAGCTGCTGGTCAGCGACAAGGGCGCCAGAAAGAAGTAGCAGGCCACAGCGATCAGGATCACCGGCACGATCATCGGAGACAGCATCACCAGCTTGAGGCTGTTGACCCACCATGCCTTGTGCCGCATCAGACCCAGCGACGCCAGTGTGCCCAGCAGCACCGAAACGACCGTGGCGATTGAGCCCACGTAGAGTGAATTGCCGAGCGCCGTCAGCCACTTGCCGCCGCCAAGCACCTCTTGGTACCAGCGCAGCGACAGACCCGGCAGCGGGTAGGTCAGAAACGAGCCGCTGGAAAACGACAGCGGAATGATGGCCGCGATCGGCACCAGCAGGAACATCAGGATGAGGGCGCACAGCAGCCAGTACAGCGGCTTCCAGGGAAATTTGAAAGGGGCCATCGTGCTAACCCATCGACAGCGCGCGGCCGCCTGAGAGTCTGTGCGCGACGCCGTACAGGATCAGCGTGGTGACCAGCATCATCAGGCCCAGCGCCGAGGCCAGACCCCAGTTGCCGGTGTCGGTGGTGTAGGTGGCGACAAAGTAGGACAGCATCTGGTCCGAGCCACCGCCAACCAGCGCCGGCGTGATGTAGTAGCCCATCGCCAGGATGAACACCATCACCGAGCCCGCCGCGATCGCGGGTGCGGCCATCGGCAGGTAAACCCGGAAGAAGGCCAGCACCGGGGGCGCGCCCAGGCTGGCCGCCGCGCGCATGTAGTGAGGGGCAATGCCCTTGAGCACGCTGTACAGCGGCAGGATCATGAATGGCAGCAGCACATGCGTCATCGCGATCAGCACGCCGGTGCGGTTGTAGATCAGGGTCAGCGGCTCGGCGATCAGGCCCAGGCGCAGCAGCAGCGCGTTGACCATGCCTTCGCGCTGCAGCACCACCACCCAGGCTGCGGTGCGCACCAGCAGCGAGGTCCAGAACGGCAGCAGCACCAGAATCATCAGCCAGTCGGCGGTCTTTTCGGTCACCTGGGTCAGCAGCATGGCGACCGGAAAGCCCAGCAGCAGACACAGCAGCGTGACACTGGCGCTGATGCCCAGCGTGCGCAGCAGAACGTCGAGGTAGATGCGGTTGGCTTCGCTGGCGCGCTCGATCTCGCCGCTGGCATTGCGCGCCAGATCAAGGGCGGCCAGCAGGTAGTAGCCCGATACCGGCCCATGGGCGCGTTGCACCGCCGCAAAAAACTCGGGGCTGGTCAGCGTCGGGTCGATCGCGGTGAAATAGTCGGCACCGAAAACGGTCCCGGCTGGCGCCGACGACACCTCGCGGGCGGCGCGCATCAGCGTGCTGCGCACGCCGTTGACCTCGTAATTGAGCCGGCGCGCAGCGTCGGCCAGCGTGCTGGCAGCGCGCGCTTCGCGCAAGTCCTGCGCAAAGCCGGGAAACACCTTGGCAGGCAGAGCCTGACCAGGCTGCCAGTTCTGCAACCCGGTCAGCGTGCGCGGCAGCGCGAGCGGCACTTCTGCCTCGCGCACAGCCAGCGACAGCAGCCATATCAGCGGTGCGACAAAGAACACCAGCAGAAACCCGCTCAGGGGCAACAGCAGGGCGGTCCTTTGGCGCAGCAGCATGGCAGTGTCAATTGCGGGGTCTTACTTGGTGCCGGCCCACTTGGTCCAGCGCTCGGCCAGCTTGTCGCCGTTGTCAATCCAGAATTTCACATCCTCGGCAAAGGCCAGCTTCAGGTTGTCCGGATTGGTCGGCAGATCGCCCATCAGCGACTTGTCGATCAGCGGCGCCGCTGCCGCGGCGGTGACGCCGTAGCGCACAAACTTCGGCAGCTTGGCCTGGTTCTCCGGACGGCCCAGAAACTCAACCAGCTTTTCCGCGTTGGCCTTCTGCGGCGTGCCCTTCATGATGACCCAGCTGTCCATCGTGTAGGGCGTGTCTTTCCAGACCATCTTGAAGTTCTTCTTGTCCTTCTCGTTGGCGGCCGTGATGCGGCCGTTGTAGGCGGTGGTCATGGCGACGTCGCCGGCGGCCAGCATCTGCGGTGGCTGCGCGCCGCTCTTCCAGAACACCAGGTCGGCCTTGATCGTGTCAAGCTTTTTGAAAGCGCGCTCGATACCTTCTGGTGTGCGCAGCACCTTGTACACGTCCTTGGCGGCGACGCCGTCGGCGATCAGTGCCACTTCAAGGTTCCATTTGGCGCCGTTGCGGATCGAGCGCTTGCCGGGGATCTTCTTGGTGTCGAAGAAATCAGCCCAGCCATTGGGCGTGGTCTTGATCTTGTCGCCGTCGTAGGCCAGCACCAGGTTGTAGATGATGGCGCCAACGCCGCAGGCGTGCACGGCACCCGGCAGGTAGCGCGCAGCGCCGCCGATCTTGTTGACATCGAGTTTCTCGTACAGGCCTTCGTCGCAACCGACTTCGAGTTCATCGGCTTCGACCTGCACCACGTCCCAGTTGTTGTTGCCGCCCTTGATCTTGGTCCGCAGCACGCCCAGGCCGCCATCCCAGGCTTCATCGGTCAGCTTGATGCCGGTCGCGTTGAAGGGTTTGAAGAACACCTCCTTCTGCCCGTCCTGGTAGGCCCCGCCCCAGGACACGATGTTGAGGTCGCGCGACTGCGCCTGTGCCGAGCCGGCCAGACCCGCCAGCATGACAACGCCGACGACCGATGCCAATAGATGTTTCTTCATATGTGATCTCCGTTGTAAAAATTGGTGAACCGTCAACCCATCAAAATACCCATGCGTCTTCGGGACGAAACCCGAGACACAGGTTTTGCCCTACCACCAGTCCCGCGGGCAAGGCCCCCGGGCTGATCTTTGCAAACCATTGCGGCGCCAGGTCCGGGCCGTTCCCGCCTGCGCAATCCAGACGCGCGACCAGACGCCAGTGGTCGCCCTGGTGTATCAGGTCGAGCAGGGTGGCGCTGAGGCGATTGGGTGTTGCCAGCGCCGCGCTGTCGGCAGACAGCTGCAGGAATTCGGGGCGCACACAGAGCTTGACGGATGCGTCTTGCGCCAGCGCTCTGGTGCCGCACAGGCGCGCCTGCAGCGCTTGCCCGCTGGCGGTCCGGACGACGGCCGTCGCTGCCGCCGGGTTCGCCGACAGCCCATGCTCCAGCGTGCAGTTCAGCATGTTGTTGTCGCCCAGGAAATTGGCGACGAAGGGATTGGCCGGCGCGTCATAAAGCTGTTGCGGCGAGGCGAGCTGCTCGATCCGCCCCTGGTTGAAAACGGCAACCCGGTCGGACAGCGTCATGGCCTCGGACTGGTCATGCGTGACAAACACCATCGTGACGCCGAGCTCGCGGTGCAGGCGGCGGATCTCCAGTTGCATCTCCTCCCGCAGTTTCTTGTCCAGCGCGGACAGTGGTTCGTCCATCAATACCAGGCGCGGCTCGAACACGAGCGCTCGCGCCAGCGCAACGCGCTGCTGCTGGCCGCCCGACAACTGGTTCGGTTTGCGATGCGTGAAGTTTTCCAGATGCACCTTGGCCAGAGCGGCAGCAACCTTGTCGGCAATCGTCGCCGCGGCGACCTTGCGCACCGATAGCGGGAAGGCGACGTTTTGCGCCACCGTCATGTGAGGGAAAAGCGAGTAGCTCTGAAACACGACGCCCATATTGCGCAAATGCGGCGGCAGCGATTCGATCGAAGCGCCGTCGAACCGGATGCTTCCTGCGCTGGGTGCCTCGAAGCCGGCCAACAGCATCAGCGTGGTGGTCTTGCCGGAGCCCGAAGGACCGAGCAGGGTCAGGAATTCACCGGCCTCGATGTGCAGGTTCAAGTCGTCCACCGCGGGCGCGGGACTGCCCGGGTAGCGCTTGAATACGTGCTCAAATTCAATCAGTGCCATGGCGCAACAATTTTCAGAGTGCCCGTCACTATAGCGGTCCCGGCCTGCTCAGGCCTTGCCGGCCGGCAAGCTCCTGACCCAGGCCAGCGTGTCGGCCAGCGCCAGACCGGTGCGTTCGAGCATCGCGTCAATCTCGGATTCGGAAATGATCAGCGGGGGCGAAAACGCAATCACGTCGCCCATCAGCACCCGCACAATCAGGCCATGCGCCTGCGCGCGCTGCACAAAGTAGGCGCCGACGCCGCGCTTCGGGTCAAACGGTTTGCGCTGCGCCGGGTCGGCCGCCAGCTCGAGAGCGCCTATCAGGCCAAGGCCGCGCGCGTCACCGACCAGCGGGTGGCCCTTGAATTTTTGCAGGCCCTGCTGCAGCCTGGGACCGACCTTCTGCACATGGCCGATCACGTTGTCGGCCTCATAGATGCGCAGCGTCTCCAGCGCAACGGCGCAGGCCAGCGGGTGGCCGCTGTAGGTGTAGCCGTGGCCAAAGGTGCCGATCTCGGCGCTGGCGTCAGCTACTGTCTGGTAGATCTCGTCGGTGAGGTAGAGCGCCGACATCGGCACATAGGCCGAGGTCAGCATTTTGGCGACCGTGATCATGTCGGGTTTCAGGTCGAAAACCTGGGTCCCGAATGCCTGTCCCAGACGTCCGAAGCCGGTGATCACCTCGTCGACCAGAAACAGGATGTCGTATTTTTTCAGGATCGCCTGCACCCTTGCAAAGTAGCCGCTCGGCGGCACGATCACGCCGCCCGCGCCCTGCACCGGCTCGGCGATGAATGCGGCCACGGTCTCGGGTCCCTCGCGCAGTATTGTGTCTTCGAGCTCCCTGGCGAGGCGCTCGACGAACTGGGCCTCGGTTTCACCCGGTAGTCCGAACTGGTACAGGTGCGGGCAGCTGACGCGCACGATGCCGGGCAGAGGCAGGTCGAAGTGCTGGTGCATGCTGGCCAGCCCGGACAGGGACGCGGCGGCCGCCGTCACGCCGTGGTAGCCCTTGTTGCGCGCAATGATTTTCTTCTTCAGCGGCCGGCCCCTGGCGTTGTTGTAGTAGTGAACCAGCTTGAACGCCGTGTCGTTCGATTCCGACCCCGAGTTGGCGAACAGCACGCGCGCCATCGGCACCGGCGCCCATTTGATCATCGCTTCGACCAGTTCGGTGACCGGACCCGGCACCTTGCCCGAGAACGAGTGGTAGTAGGGCAGGGTGTTCATCTGCCGGTAGGCCGCGTCGGCCAGGCGTTTTTCGGAAAATCCGAGCGACGCGCACCAGAGTCCGGCCATGCCTTCGATGTAGGCCTTGCCGTTTTCATCAAAGACCTGCACCCCTTCACCGCGCACGATCACCAGCGGACCGTCGCGCTCGTGGTCGCGCAGCTGCGTGTACGGATGCAGATGGTGCCTGACGTCGCGGCGGCCGGCGGCGGAAAATTGCGTTGTCGTGTCGTTCATGTGGTTTCTTCTCCTCTTCAAACGGCAGGCTCTGGGGATGGATGCCTCCGTTGTACAGGTATTTGATCTCAACATCGTCATCGCTGCCATGGTGGGAACCCTCATGACCCCGTCGCAAGTCTAAGGGAAGTCAGGCCCGCCGGCCAGCCGCTTGCCCATCGTGCCCAGGCCGGGCGCGACTCCGCTGTGCCGGGGCCGCAAACTCAAGGTCGCGCACGGCGAGGCTGCGCGCGTCTGGGCATTCCCGGAGCAGCACGGCCAACGGGCTCGATGACTTAAAATTTGGCGCTTAACCACACCCCCGCCGCCATGAATTCACCAGTTAGCTCCGTCAGTGTTGCCGATATCCGCAAGATATTTCTCGACTTCTTCGAGTCCAAGGGGCACACCGTGGTGGCTTCCAGCCCGCTGGTGCCGGGCAACGACCCGACGCTGATGTTCACCAACTCGGGCATGGTGCAGTTCAAGGACGTGTTCCTGGGCACCGACAAGCGCTCCTACGTGCGCGCGGCCTCGGTGCAGGCCTGCCTGCGCGCCGGCGGCAAGCACAACGATCTGGAAAACGTCGGCTACACCGCGCGCCATCACACTTTTTTCGAGATGCTGGGCAACTGGAGCTTTGGCGACTACTTCAAGCGCGAATCACTGAAATGGGGTTGGGAACTGCTGACCGAGGTGTATGGGCTGCCGGCGGAAAAACTGCTGGTCACGGTCTACAAGGACGATGACGAGGCCTACGACATCTGGACCCGGGAGATCGGCCTGCCAGCCGATCGCGTGATCCGCATTGGCGACAACAAGGGCAAGAAATACGCCTCCGACAACTTCTGGATGATGGCAGACACGGGCCCCTGCGGGCCCTGCTCGGAGATCTTTTTCGACCACGGCGCGCACATCACGGGCGGCCCGCCCGGCAGCCCGGGCGAAGACGGCGACCGCTTCATCGAGATCTGGAACCATGTGTTCATGCAGTTCGACATGCAGGCCGACGGCAGCCTGGTCAAGCTGCCGGCACCCTGCGTCGACACCGGCATGGGGCTGGAGCGCCTGGCTGCGATCCTGCAGCATGTGCACAGCAATTACGAGATCGACATCTTTGACGCGCTGATCAAGGCCGCTGCGCGCGAGACCGGCTGCGCCGATCTGGGCAACAAGAGCCTGCGCGTGATCGCCGACCATATCCGCGCCACCGCGTTTCTGGTCAGCGACGGCGTCAACCCGTCCAACGAGGGTCGCGGCTATGTGCAGCGCCGCATCATCCGCCGCGCGATCCGCCATGGCTACAAGCTGGGGTGCAAGACGCCGTTCTTTCACAAACTGGTGCCGGATCTGGTGCGCTTGATGGGCGGGGCCTACCCGAATCTGGCGGCGCAGGCTGCTCGCATCGGCGAGGTGCTGCGGCAGGAGGAGGAGCGCTTTTTCGAGACGCTGGAAGTCGGCATGCAGATTCTGGACGCGACGCTCGCCGATGGCGTCCGGGTGCTGCCGGGCGAAGTGGCGTTCAAGCTGCACGACACCTTCGGCTTTCCGCTCGATCTGTCGGCCGACGTCTGCCGCGAACGCGGCGTCAGTGTCGATGAGCCCGGGTTTCAGGCTGCGATGCAGAAGCAGAAGGCGCAGGGTCGCGCCGCCGGCAAGTTCAGGATGGACAAGGCGCTCGACTACAGCGGCGCTGGCAATGATTTCGTCGGCTACGACTGCCTGACTCAGCAGACCCGGGTGCTTGCCCTTTACGCCAATGACGTCCCGGTCGCCACGCTGATGGCCGGCCAGTCCGGGGTGGTTGTGCTCGACAGCACGCCGTTCTACAGCGAGAGCGGCGGCCAGGTTGGCGACGCCGGCGCGATCTTTTGCGATGCGGCGATGTTTGAGGTCGCGGACACGCAAAAGATCAAGGCCGATGTGTTTGGCCATCACGGCGCGCTGACCAGCGGCGTGCTGAAGATCGGCGACGCGGTGACCGCCCATGTCGATGCGTCGCGGCGCAGCGCCACCCAGCGCAACCACAGCGTCACGCATTTGATGCACAAGGCGCTGCGCGAAGTGCTGGGCGAGCATGTGCAGCAAAAGGGCAGTCTGGTGAACGCGCAGCGCACCCGTTTTGACTTCGCCCACAACGCGCCGGTCAACGACGACGAGATCCGCGAGATCGAGGCCCGCGTCAATGCCGAGATTCTGGCCAACGCCGCGACCCAGGCGCGCGAGATGGACATCGAGTCGGCGCAGAAGACCGGCGCGATGATGCTGTTCGGCGAAAAGTACGGCGAGTCGGTGCGCGTGCTCGATATCGGCAGCAGCCGCGAACTGTGCGGTGGCACGCACGTGCAGCGCACCGGTGACATCGGGCTGTTCAAGGTCGTGGCCGAGGGCGGCGTGGCTTCCGGCGTGCGCCGCATCGAGGCCGTGACCGGGCAGAACGCGCTGATTTACCTGCAGCAGATGGAGGACACGGTGGCGCGGGCGGCGCTCGCGCTGAAGGCGCCGGTGCCCGAACTCAACGAGCGCATCGGCCAGGTGCTGGACAACGTCAGGACGCTCGAAAAAGAAATCGCCGCGCTCAAGGGCAAGCTGGCGTCGAGCCAGGGCGATGAACTGGTGGCGCAGGCGGTGGATATCCAAGGCGTCAAGCTGCTGGTGGCGCGGCTCGAGGGCGCCGACGTCAAGGCGCTGCGCGACACCATGGACAAGCTTAAGGACAAGCTCAAGACCGCGGTGATCGTGCTGGCCGTCGTGGACGGCGACCGGGTGCAGATTGCAGCCGGCGTGACGCCGGACAGCGTGGCCAAGGTCAAGGCCGGCGAGCTGGTCAATTTCGTCGCCGCCCAGGTAGGTGGCAAGGGCGGCGGCAAGCCCGACCTGGCGATGGCGGGCGGCACCGAGCCGGCCAAGCTCGGCGCGGCGCTGGCCGCGGTGAAGGACTGGGTAGCGGCGAAACTTTGAGCCCCCGGCCGTGCGTCAGTTGTTGCGCTTGCTTCTGCTTGTTCTTCTGACCGTTCCACAACTGGCGCATGCGGCGCAGCCGCAGGCGGTCAGTTTTGCCAGCCCGGATGGAACGCAGCTCAGCGCCTGGGTATTTCAGCCCGAGGGCAAGTCCAAAGGCACTGTCGTGGCGCTGCACGGCTGCGGCGGTCTGTATGCCGCGCTGGGCTCGCGCAAGGGGCAGCTCAATGCGCGCCATCAGGCCATGGCGGATCTGCTGCTGACGCAGGGCTATGCGGTCGTGTTTCCGGACAGTTTTACGGCGCGTGGCGTATCCGGTCTGTGCCTGCAGAAGATGTCCCAGCGCAGCATCGACCAGACCGAGCGTCGCATCGATGCGCTGGCCGCCCTGAACTGGGTTGGCGCGCAGCCCTGGGCCATGCCTTCCGCAATCGCGCTGCTCGGCTGGTCGCATGGCGGCAGCGCGGTGCTGTCGGCGACCGATGCCACGCATTCGGAAGTGATGGCGCACGGGATCGGTCCCGCTGTCGCCATCGCCTTTTACCCGGGGTGCAGCGCCGCGCGCAAGGGCGGCTATCAACCCAACACGCGGCTCTTGATGTTGTTGGGTGCGCTCGATGACTGGACGCCACCGGGACCCTGCGTCGAATGGGGCAAGACGGTGGGCGCAGAAGTGCATGTCTATCCCGATAGCTACCATGATTTCGACAATCCGCTCGGCTCGGTCAAGCTGATGCCCGACATCCCCAATGGCGTCTATCCCGGGCGGGGCGTGCATGCCGGGCCGAATCCGGCCGCGCGCGAGCTGGCTTATGCGCGGCTGCTTGAGGTGCTGCGCGCGGCCTTCGAGTGAGGCGGACCCTTTGTCGGCGGCTCGACCCTGACGCCTGCCGCTTGCGAGCCGGCGCTTGCGGACGCGGTCACATCGGCCAGCGTCACCTTGTCGAGTTCCGCCAGAAAACCTTGCAGGGCCGCGCCAAAAACCTGCTTCAGTCGGCAGCGGGCGGTCAGCGTGCAGTTGTCATGAGCGGTGTCGAAACACTCGACCAGGCGGAAGTCGGTCTCGCTGCAACGCACCACATCGCCGATCCGGATCGCGCCCGGATCCTTGCCCAGGCGCAGACCGCCGCCGCGCCCGCGCGTGGTCTGCAGCAAACCCTGGCGCGCCAGATCATTGACGATCTTCATCAGGTGATTCTTCGAGACCGCATGGCTGTCGGCCAGTTCGGCGATCGTGACCGAACGATCCGGGTTCAGCGCGCAAAACATCAACACGCGCAGCGTGTAGTCGGTGTAGTCGGTCAGTCGCATGGTTTCGGTTCAGAGCGGTGTTGCGCTCCATTTTAGGACAGGCGCAAATTAAGATGCATGTAAAATGCCTTTATTAAAGACTGCCGGCACTTTGCTCCTTGCCTGATCATGAAACCAGATTCCCTGCCGATCTTCTCTGCCGCCCCGGCAAGCGCGCCGGCCCTGCACGGGCTTGCCTTTTTGCGGCTCGGATTTCGGCCGTTCTACCTTGGCGGTGCGGTGCTGGCGGCCTTGTTTGTGCCGCTCTGGGTTGCGCTGTTTCTCGGTCAGCTTGCGTGGACGCCCAACGCGCCGGCCTTGCTGTGGCACGCGCATGAGATGCTGTTTGGTTTTGCAGTCGCCATCATCGTCGGCTTTCTGATGACGGCGGGCAAGGCCTGGACCGGCTTGCAGACGCCGCGCGGTCCGGCGCTGGCAGGGCTGGCCCTGCTATGGCTGGCGGCGCGCATTGCATCGCTGGTCGGCCCGTACGCGCTCTATGCCCTGCTCGACCTGGCGCTGCTGCCGCTGGTGGCCCTGGTGCTGCTGCGATTGCTGCTGCGCGCGCGCAATCACCGCAACCTGCCGCTGGCGCTGCTGTTGCTGCTGCTGGCCGGCGCCAATCTGCTGTTCCATCTGGCTTTGCTGCAACTGCTGCAAATGCCGCTTCTGGCGCCCCTGCACGGCGCGCTGGCGCTGATCGTGATGATCGAATGCGTGATGGCCGGCCGCGTGATTCCGGCTTTCACGATGGCGGTGACTCCGGGCTTGAAACTTGCCGCATCGCCTTCGCTTGAGCGGCTGACGCTGGCCGCGACCGCGCTGGGCCTGGCCTTGTGGGTGTTTGCGGCGCCGCCCTGGATCGCCTCCCCGCTGCTGGCGCTGGCCAGCGTGCTGCATGCCAGGCGCTTGCTGGGCTGGCATCCCTGGGTCAGCTTGAAGCGCCCGATCCTGTGGATTCTGCATGGCGCCTACGCCTGGATCCCGGTCGGACTGGCCTTGGTGGCGCTGGCGCAGGCCGGGCTGGTGGCTGCCTCGTCCGGCGTGCACGCGCTGGCGGTCGGCGCCACCGGCGCTCTGATCATCGGCATGATCACCCGCACTGCGCGCGGTCACACCGGACGCCTGTTGCAGGTCTCCCGGCCGGAGGTGCTGGCCTACGCGCTGGTGCTGAGCGCCGCCGTGCTGCGCGTGCTGGCGCCGCTGCTCTCAGCCGGCTTGCTGGCGCCCTCGCTGGTGCTGGCGGCCGGGGCCTGGAGCACCGCATTCCTGATCTATCTGTGGATCTACACGCCCTGGCTGCTGCGCAGCCGGCTTGACGGCAAGGACGGCTGAGGAGCGCACCGGAAGACAAATAGCCGCAGCTGGGCTGCGTCGCGCTCTGCAGGCCGGGGGCTGCTGCGGATTAGAGCGGAGACGCAAGCCGCGGCGGTTCAAGTCGAGGGTTTATGCCCAGCGCAGGCGGCGCTGGCTCTCGAAACGCTGTACACCCGTGACCGGATCGACAAATTCGATCGACTTGACCAGCAACTGTAGCGCGCGCACAGGAACTGCTTCAAACGCTGTTCAGACCACGCTCCGAGACGTTGGCGGGGCCGCACAGGTGATTGACCAGCAACTGGGCCACTGGCGACAAGGCATCGTAAGCGCGCACACACACCACCAGTTTTCTTGCCGCCCAGGGCTCGTTGAGCGTCACGCACTTGATCTTCAGTGACCGAAGATACAGTTGCGCACTCTTGCGCGGTATCACGCCAATGCCCATGCCGGAAGCCACCATGAGGCACAGAGCGTCGTAACTGCTGACCTGAATCCGCAGTCTCAAAGTCCGGCCCAGATCACCCGCCGCCTTGGTCAACTGGTTGTTCATGGCGCTGCCGGGATGCGCTCCCACAAAGTCGTAGTCCAGTGCTTCCTGCAGCGTCACGGATTTGTTGCCGGTCAGGGCGTGCCCGACAGGAACAATGACCACCAGTTCGTCATCGTGGTAGGGCAGCTGTGTCACATTCTGGCCGTAGTTGCCGGCATTGAGGATGCCCATATCTGCCTCGTTGTCAGCCACCGCCTTGGCAATGACTGAACTGATTCGCTCCTGGAGATGAATCTGCACCAGCGGGTAATTCACCATGAAGGACTTGAGCTCGTCGGGCAGGAACTGCGTGATGGCAGAGATGTTGGCGAACACCCTGACATGGCCGCGCACCCCAGACGAGTATTCGCTCATCTGCGCAAAGATGTCGTCCAGGTCGTTGAGCACGCTGCGGGCAAGATTGAGCAGGGCAAAGGCGGCGGCGGTGGCCACAGTGCCCTTATTGCTTCGCAAAAAAAGCTCGGTATTTAGAATTTGCTCCAGCTCGCTCATGCGCTTGCTGACCGCGGATGCCGCAATATGCTCCCGGTTGGCAGCCTCGGCAATGGTGCCCTCTTCCATGACGGCGACAAACAGTCTCAAAGAGACGGGATCGAGTTGGGTCATGCAGGTCTCCATTGTGAATCAGGCGTCGGCAACGAATGCCGGAGCGTGTTCCATTACACCATCTCCATCCGCGATGGTGACGTGCCCATACGTTGATTTACCGGGACACCGAAGAAGGCCATGATGCAGCGCCAACCAGGAGTCTTTCATGGATGCCAGCACCCAAATCCCGACATCGCCAGCCGCGCTCAAAGGCGTACGGGTGATTGAAATGGGGCAACTGATCGCCGGGCCTTTTTGCGGCAAGACCCTGGGCGAGTTTGGCGCCGACGTCATCAAGATAGAAGCCCCCGGCGCGGGCGACCCCTTGCGCAACTGGCGCATGCTGCAAAACGGCACATCGGTCTGGTGGCAGGTTCAATCGCGCAACAAGCGCTCGCTGGCGCTTGATCTGCGCAGCCCCGAAGGCCAGCACATCGCGCGGCGCCTGATCGCCGAAGCCGACGTGCTGATCGAGAATTTTCGCCCCGGCACGCTCGAGAAATGGGGGCTGGGCTGGGACGAACTGCACGCCCTCAATCCCGGCCTGGTGATGCTGCGCATCTCGGGCTATGGGCAGACCGGCCCCTATCGGGATCTGCCGGGTTTTGGCGCCATCGGCGAAGCCATGGGCGGCCTGCGCCACCTCACCGGTGAGCCGGGCCGGGTGCCGGTGCGCGTGGGCGTCTCGATCGGCGATACCCTGGCCGCACTGCACGGCACGATTGGCGTGTTGCTGGCGCTCTATCACCGCAAGGCCAATGGGGGTGCCGGTCAAATGATTGACGTGGCCCTGCACGAGGCCGTCTTCAACGTGATGGAAAGCTTGATCCCCGAGTACAGCGCGTTCGGGGCGGTGCGCGAGGCCGCTGGCAGCGCCTTGCCCGGCATTGCCCCGTCCAATGCCTACCCCTGTTCAGACGGTTATGTGCTCATCGCTGGCAATGGGGACAGTATTTTCAGGCGGCTGATGGAGACGATTGGCCGCCCGGACCTTGGCAACGCAGAGGATCTCGCGAGCAATGCGGGGCGCACGCTGAGGGTCGCCGAACTCGATGCCGCGATCGGGGCCTGGACACAAAGCCGGACCCTCGATGACGTGTTGACGGTGCTGAGCGCTGCCCGCGTTCCGGTGGGACGCGTTTACACGGCCAAAGACATCCAAGAAGACCCCCATTACCGGGCTCGCGACATGATCCTGCGCCAGACCACCCGCGATGGCGACTGCATGGAAGTGCCTGGCATCGTTCCCAAGTTGTCGGCCACTCCTGGCACCATCCGGTCCTCAGCGCCGCACCTGGGGGACGACACCGACGGCGTGCTCCAGCAAATGGGCTTGTCAACGGCCGACATCGCCACCCTGCGCGACAAAGGAATCATTGCATGAACACCCCATCCGTCTGGCACGGCGCGCAAAAGCGCATCTATATGCAGGAGGTTGGCACGCGCGACGGCCTGCAGGTCGAAGCGGTCTTTGTCCCAACCGAAGAAAAAATTTCACTCGTCAATGAACTGTCGCAGACAGGTCTGAGCAAGATCGAAGTGACCGCCTTTGTGTCACCGCAGGCTATTCCCGCGCTGCGCGATGCCGAGATTGTGCTGCGCGAGATCACACGCCGCCCCGGTGTCGTCTACAGCGCGCTGGTGCCCAATCTGCGCGGTGCCGAGCGTGCCATCGAGGCGCGAGCTGATGAGCTCAACCTCGTGATGTCGGCCAGCGAAACGCACAACCTGGCCAACCTGCGTATGACGCGCGCCCAATCTTTTGCCGGCCTGGCCCAGGTCGCTCATCTGGCAATCAGCCAGGGCGTCGCGGTGAACGTCTCGCTTTCATGCTCGTTCGGCTGCCCGATGGAAGGCGGCGTGCCCCAAGTCGCCGTTTTGGAATGGGGGCAGCGTTTTGTGGACCTGGGCGCACGCGGCGTCACGCTGTGCGACACGACCGGCATGGCCTATCCGGGTCAGGTGGCCGCGCTCACTCAGGCCTTTCGCCAGCGCTGGCCCGACACCGAGCTGACGCTGCATTTCCATAACACCCGTGGCCTGGGGCTGGCCAATGTGCTGGCCGGTATTGACGCCGGGGCCGAGCGTTTTGATGCTTCGCTCGGCGGTATCGGGGGCTGTCCCTACGCCCCCGGTGCCACCGGCAACGTCTGCGGCGAGGAGATGGTTCACGCGCTTGAGCTGATGGGCTACCGCACCGGCGTTGACCTGAAGCGCCTGATTGCCGCCGCCCGGCGCCTGCCCGGCCTGATTGGCCACGACATTCCCAGCCAGATCACCAAGGCGGGCCGCCGGATGGACCTGCATCCCGTGCCCGCCGATTTCGATGCGATTCGCGACCGTGCCTTGGCACGCGATGCGGCTCACTAAGTTCATTTCAACAAGGAGACTCTGATGACAAGCAAACAACGCGGCCTGCGGGCCCTCGCAATCACGACACTCGTAGCGTCGGCCGCGCTGACCGGTCTGGTTCAGGCGCAGACCCCGGCCAAAGGCAACTACCCGACGCGCACCATCACGCTGATCGTTCCCACGGCAGCCGGCGGCACGACCGACATTTCGGCCCGCATGCTGGCCTTGCCGCTGGGCGCAGCCCTGGGCCAGACGGTGATCGTGGACAACCGGGGCGGCGGCAACGGCGCCATCGCGGCCGTGGCGGTCAAGCGGGCGGAGCCCGATGGCTACACCCTGCTCATGCAGTATTCCGGCTACCACGTCATCACGCCGTTGGTCAGCAAGACGCCGCTGCAGTGGGAAGCCAAAGACCTGCAGCCCGTCGCCAATGTGATTTCTGCCCCGCAGGTCATCGTGGTTCGCGCCAGCCTGCCGGTCAAGACCATGGCGGAGCTGATTGCCTATGCCAAAGCCAACCCCGGCAAGCTGAATTACGCCTCATCGGGCAATGGCTCACTGCAGCACGTCACCGGCGCCATGCTGGAGCAGCAGACTGGCATCCAGATGATCCACATCCCGTACAAGGGCACTGGCCCGGCGCTGCAAGATTTGCTGGGCGGCCAGGTGGACCTGACCTTCGGCACACCGCCCCCGTTCATGGCGCACATCCAGTCCGGCAAGTTGCGTGCCTTGGCCATCACCGGAAAGGTCCGCCTGACCAGCCTGCCTGACGTGCCAACGACCGCCGAAGCCGGTCTGCCCAAGCTCGATGCAAGCTCCTGGTTCGCCGTGTTTGCACCGGCCAAAACACCCAAGCCCATTGTTGAGCAGCTCAGCGCTGAGATCGCCAAGCTCGCCGGGACACCAGCCTTCAAACAGAAAGCCATCGAACAAGGGGCCGCGGTTGATTACATGAATCCCCAACAACTGACGGACTTCAGCCAGGCTGAACTGGCACGTTGGGCGCTGGTGGTCAAGGCCTCCAAGATCGAGGCGGACTGAATGCAAGAGGTGATCAGGTGGAGTCTGTCAACGCGTCCCAGTTCAGGCGGCGTTGGCTCTCAAAGCGCCTGCGTTCGCCACTGACCGGGTCCACAAACTCGATCGACCTAGCGAGCAACTGCAGTGGTCGCTCGTAGTCCAACTGCCCCTCGGGCGTGAGGGTGGGGTACAGGCCATCGCCCAGGATGGGCAGGCCCAGTGCGGCCATGTGCACGCGCAGCTGGTGGCGTTTGCCGGTGGTGGGGCTGAGGGCGTAGCGGGCCAGTTTGCCTCTCACCTCCAGCACGTCCAGGTGAGTGATGGCGTTGGCTGGGCCGCTGACCTCGTGTTGCAGCATGAAGTGACCCGCCTCCACAATCCGGCTCTCCCGGGTCAGTGGCAAAACCAGGTTGGCACGCCAGGGGGCAATCGCTTCGTAGGTTTTTTTGACCTTGCGCTGGCTGAACAGAGCATGGTAGTGGGCGCGGGTATCGGGCTGCACTGAAAACATCACCAGGCCGGCGGTGTCGCGGTCGATGCGGTGAATCGGCGTCAGCGCGGCCAGCCCCAGTTTCTGCCGGAGTCGCACCAGCAGCGTTTGCGCAAGGTAGTTGCCGGACGGAACCACCGGCTGAAAATGCGGCTTGTCGGCCACCACCAGATGGGCATCCTGAAACAGCACCACTTCGTCAAACGCCATCTGCGGCTCCGCCGGCACGGCGCGATAGTAGTAGACGCGCAGATGGCTCTGGTAGCAGCGCTGCGGCGTCAGCGCCGCGCCGTGTTCGTCGACGACCAGGCCCTGTGCCATGCGCTCATGCCAGATCTCCCTGGCGATGGCGGGAAAGCGCGCGGCAAAGAAGTCGAGCATGGTCGGCCATGGCCCCGGCGGTAATCCGATGCAGCTGGGCCCGACGCCGTTGCGTGCAGGCGGCTTGAATCCGCTAGACGCGTTCAAAGACCAGATCCCAGACACCGTGACCCAGCTTCAGGCCTCTGTTCTCGAACTTGGTCAGCGGGCGGTAATGCGGCTTTGGCGCGTAGCCGGCGAGCTCCGGATGGGCTTGCAGCGAAGCGTTCACCAACCCGGGCTCGGCGCTGAGGACCTGCAGCATCTGTTCGGCGTAGGGTTGCCAGTCGGTGGCGCAATGCAGGTAGCCGCCGGGCTTCAGCCGCGCCGCCAGCCTGACCACAAGCGCCGGCTGCAGCAGGCGGCGCTTGTTATGCTTTTTCTTGTGCCAGGGGTCGGGAAAGAAGATGTGCACGCCGTCCAGGCTGCGCAGCGGCAGCATCTGATCGATGACCTCCACCGCGTCGTGCGCGATGATGCGGATATTGTTCAGCTGATGCTCGCCGATGCGTTTGAGCAGCGCGCCGACGCCTGCCTCATGGACCTCGCAGCACAGAAAATCTGTCTGCGGCATCAGCGCGGCGATCTGCGCGGTGGCCTCGCCCATGCCGAAGCCGATTTCCAGGATCAGCGGCCTTGCGGGCGCTGCCGGCGGCGCCTCTGATTGCGCCGCGCAGGCGAACAGCGTGCCCGGGTCGCTGACGCGAGCCTGGTACGGCAGCACGAATCGGGGTCCGATGTCGGCGACCGCCCGGGCCTGTCCGCTTGTGGTGCGTCCGGTGCGCCGGACAAAACTCCGGATCGCTTTGGGGTGGGCCACGCCAGCGGGCACTCGCGCGTCGGTTTCTGTTGCTTGCGTATCGTTCACGGAACAGGATTGTAGAGAGGCGGCCAGACCTGCCTCCAGGCGCTGACCCAGCTGTACAGCGCATCGGCCAGGGCGCCGGTTTGCGCGGCAAGGCCGAGCACGCCGGCGGCTTCATTGAGCGCGGTCAGCGCTCGGGCGCTGTCGATCGGCTGCGCGCCGTTTTGCTTGGACAGCTTTTCCCGATCGGCGCCCAGCACCAGCGGCGTGTGCAGGTAGCGCGGCCTGGGCAGCCCAAGGTGCTGCTGCAGCAGGTTCTGGCGCGCGGTGTTGCTGGCCAGGTCTTCGCCCCGCACGACATCGGTGACGCGCTGCGCCGCGTCGTCCACCACCACCGCCAGCTGGTAGCTGAAGCAGCCGTCGGCGCGCCGCAGCACAAAGTCGCCGACCTCGGCCTGCACGTGCTGGAGCTGATGGCCCAGGCGCCGGTCGGTCCAGCTGATCAGGCCCGCGGCGTCGGTTCGAAGCCGCCAGGCCCGCTCGCCAGACGCGCTCGCGCCGGCAGCGTCGGAGCGGTTCTCGCGGCAGGTGCCGGGATAGACCAGCTCGGCATGACGCGAGCGGCTGCGTCCGTCGCGGCGCCACGCCGCTTCCAGTTCGCGCCGGGTGCAGCTGCAGGGGTAGGCCAGATCGCGCGTCACCAGCCGGTCCAGCGCCTGCTGGTAAAGGCTGCCG
>JBMOJJ010000325.1:0-4075 GCA_049315845.1 Rhodoferax sp. | reverse complement strand
CAGCACCGACGCCAGCACCAGTCGCTTCACCCCCACCCGATATCACGCCGGTGTTGACCCGTGAAATCAGGGTGTTCAACCAGTTGGTTGCTTTTCTGGGCAGGAGCCAGGAGCCGGCCAGGCCTGATGTGGTGGTGGACGATCAGCTGTGCCGGTAAGCGCGGTCCGTGATCAGGCGGCGGCCATAGTCGATGCCCGAGTGGGCCGCGTAGTCTGCCAGGGTTCGTGAGGCGCCCAGGCCATAGACGCCGAGAGCGGCGTCGTTCTTCAGCAGCGCGTCCAGGCGTCGGCGTGAGCGCTGTTCCAGCACCCACCAGCGCTGGGCCCGTTGGGCATCCCAGGCCTCGTCCCAGTGCAGGGGCCGGGCCGGACTCGTCTTCGGGTCGCTGTTGTACAGGTGGTAGACCGGCAGCCCGGGGGTGTGGAATATCGTCCAGCCATGGGTGAACAGGCGCAGCGCCAGCGCCTGCTCCTCGCCGTGAAAATACAGGTAGGGGTCGTAGGGGAAACGCTGTACAAAATGGCCTGGCGCCAGCAGGCAACCCGCACCCAGATGAAAGCCTTGCACCGGCTCCTCCTGTTCCACCGGATGGGCCTCGAAGTTGAGCACGGCATGGTCGGGCGCAAATTGGCTGTCGCGCCGCACCACATGGGCCAGTACCTTGGATGTGGTGGGTCGATGCACGGGCTGCCCCGCCTCCAGATCGAAGGGGTGCGGGTAAGACGAGATCACACTGTCGGGATGGGTCTGCTGCAGTTCGCGGGCCTGGTCCAGCAGTCGCGCATCCCAGCCGGGCTCGAAGTCCATGTGCGAATCGATCTGGAAGAACCATTCTTCCCCGTCATACAGGGACATGGCCAGCGCCCTCGCCCAGCAAGGCCCGCGCGCTTGCAGCGGGTTGATCACGATGCAGCTCAGGCGTCCTGGGGCCACATCTCCCGGCTCGGGATGCCGGTCAGACGCCGGGCTTTGGTCGATCACGCCGAAATGCAGCCTTTCAGGCCAGCGCGCCTGGGCGCAGGCCCGTGCCAGCGTAAAGAACAACACCGGATCACAAAACGAGGCCACGCTGATGAAGAGACGCTGTTCCATTCCAGACTGCTGCAAATTAAATAGCATTAAGCGCCCGTCCTTATTGCGCTAGAGCCACTTTTACTCATAAAAGATGCTTCAGGTAGTGGCCGGTGAAGCTGTCCGGGTTCCCGGCCAGGGTCTCGGGCGTTCCTGTGCCCACCACCTGCCCGCCGCCGGCGCCACCCTCAGGGCCCATGTCGATCAGCCAGTCGGCGGTCTTGATCACGTCCAGGTTGTGCTCGATGACGACGATCGTGTTGCCCGCATCGCGCAGCTGGTGCAGCACTTTGAGCAGCAGGTCGATATCGGCAAAGTGCAGCCCGGTGGTCGGCTCGTCCAGGATGTAGAGCGTGCGCCCGGTGTCGCGCTTGCTGAGCTCGAGCGCCAGCTTGACGCGCTGCGCCTCGCCGCCCGACAGCGTGGTGGCGGCCTGGCCGAGGCGGATGTAGGACAGGCCCACGTCCAGCAGCGTGTGCAGCTTGCGGGCGATCGCCGGCTGCGCCTTGAAGAAATCAAAGGCCGCCTCCACCGTCAGGTCCAGCAGCTGGGCGATGTTCTTGCCCTTGTACAGGATCTCCAGCGTCTCGCGGTTGTAGCGCTTGCCGGCGCAGACGTCGCAGGGCACGTAGACGTCGGGCAGGAAGTGCATCTCCACCTTGACCATGCCGTCGCCCTGGCAGGCCTCGCAGCGGCCGCCGCCGCCCGAGGCGCCGACGTTGAAGCTGAAGCGTCCCGGGCCGTAGCCGCGTTCGCGCGCGGTCGGCACCTCTGCCATCAGTTCCCGGATCGGTGTGAACAGGCCGGTGTAGGTGGCCGGATTCGAGCGCGGCGTGCGCCCGATCGGCGACTGGTCGACGTTGATCACCTTGTCGAAGTGCTCGATGCCCTCGATCGCATCAAATGCCGCCGCCTCGTCATGGGCGCGGTAGAGCTGGCGCGCCACCGCCTTGTAGAGTGTGTCGTTGACCAGCGTCGATTTTCCGGACCCCGAGACGCCGGTGACGCAGGTGAACAGGCCGACCGGAAACTCGACGTTGACGCCGCACAGGTTGTTGCCGCTGGCGTTGATGACGCGGATCGCCTGCAATTCGCCCTGTGTCGCCAGATGGACCGCATGGCGCTCGGCCCAGGCCAGCGCTGCCTTGCTCGGTGCCGCCCTGCTGGCCGGCCTCTTCTCCGGCTTGGCCGGCGCCGCGGCGGGCAGCCACGCGGTGCGGCGCTGCGGCACCGCAATCCTGAGGGTTTGCGCCAGGTACTTGCCGGTCAGCGAATCGGGGTTGGCCTTGACGTCTTCGAAGCTGCCCTGCGCGATCACCCGTCCGCCATGAATGCCGGCCCCCAGGCCCATGTCGATCACGTGGTCGGCGGCGCGCATCATGTCCTCGTCGTGCTCGACCACCAGCACGCTGTTGCCGATGTCGCGCAGATGCTTGAGGGTGTCGATCAGGCGCTCGTTGTCGCGCTGGTGCAGCCCGATGCTGGGCTCGTCGAGCACATACATCACGCCGGTCAGTCCGGAGCCGATCTGCGAGGCCAGGCGGATGCGCTGCGACTCGCCGCCACTGAGCGTTTCGGCGCTGCGGTCCAGGCTCAGGTAGTTCAGTCCGACGTCGTTCAGAAATTTCAGCCGCAGGCCGATTTCACGCACCACCTTGGCCGCGATCTCGCCCTTGGCGCCGTGCATCTGCAGGCTGTTGAAGTAGGCCAGGCTGTCGCGCAGCGTCAGGTGGCTGACCTCGTAGATCGCACGCGCCTGCGGCCCTTCGCCGATCTTTACATGCCGCGCCTCGCGCCTGAGCCGCGAGCCGCCGCAGTCCAGGCAGCCCTGCGTGCTGCGGTAGCGCGCCAGGTCTTCGCGCACGACGGCAGAGTCGGTCTCGCGGTAGCGCCGCTCCATGTTCGGGATGATGCCTTCAAACGGGTGCTTGCGGCCTAGCTTCTTGCCGGCCTGGGCGCCCGAGTCCATCACGTAGCTGAACTTAATTTCTTCCTCGCCCGAGCCGTGCAGCACGGCCTGGCGCACCTCGGCGCTGAGCGACTCGAAGGGCTGCTCGATGTCGAACTTGTAGTGCTTGGCCAGACTCTCCAGCAGCGCGAAGTAGTAGCCGTTGCGCCGGTCCCAGGCCTTGATCGCGCCGCTGGCCAGGCTCAGCGAGGGGAAGGCGACGACGCGCTCGGGATCGAAGAAATCCTGCGCACCCAGACCGTCGCAGCTCGGGCAGGCGCCCATCGGCGAGTTGAAGGAAAACAGGCGCGGCTCCAGCTCGGTAATCGAGTAGCTGCACACCGGGCAGGAGAACTTGGCGTTGAACAGGTGCTCCTGCCGGCTGTCGATCTCCAGCGCTATCGCGCGCCCGCCGGCGAGCCGCAGCGCGGCCTCGAAACTCTCGGCCAGCCGCTGCTTGAGGTCCGGACGCACCTTGACGCGGTCGATCACCACATCGATGTCGTGCTTTTCCGTCTTCTTGAGCTGCGGCAGTTGGTCGAACTCGAACGCCTGTCCATTGATCCGGAAGCGCACATAGCCCTGCGCCTGCATGTCGGCAAAAACGTCCAGGAACTCGCCCTTTTTTTCCCGCGCCAGCGGCGCCAGAATCATCAGCCGCGTCTCGGCCGGCAGCGCCAGCACCGCGTCCACCATCTGGCTCACGGTCTGGGCCTGCAGCGCGGTACCGTGATCGGGGCAGAAGGGCGTGCCGGCGCGCGCAAACAGCAGCCGCAGGTAGTCGTGGATCTCGGTCACGGTGCCGACGGTGGAGCGCGGATTGTGCGAGGTCGCCTTCTGCTCGATCGAGATCGCGGGCGACAGGCCCTCGATCACGTCGACGTCGGGCTTGTCCATCAGTTGCAGGAACTGGCGCGCGTAGGTCGACAGGCTCTCGACGTAGCGCCGCTGGCCCTCGGCGTACAGGGTGTCGAATGCCAGGCTCGACTTGCCGGAGCCGGACAGGCCGGTGATGACCACCAGCTGGTTGCGCGGGATGTCGAGGTCGATGTTCT
>JBMOJJ010000324.1:0-4087 GCA_049315845.1 Rhodoferax sp. | reverse complement strand
TTATCAAGGAAGATAACCAAAACCACGAAAACCAAAAACCGTTGCTTGACTTTGTAGGAAGTCCCTGTAAAGGAGGAGCCCGCAGGGCGGGGGACAGCCGCGGAGCCACCCACCGCGGCGCCCTCGGCCCACACAAGTATGAGACTCGGACTTGCGAAGGAAAACTGCATCAAGCAGGCATCGTTAGAACGGCGTCATGAATTTCGGAACTCTCAATACGCCGCGCGGACGCAGCTGCGCGCCGCGAGCAGTCTGATGGCTGCGTGCTATGCTGGCACGATGGATCGGGGCGCAGCCGCTGCCGACATTTATTTCAACCCGTAAAGGAGTTTCCCATGCCCGGCTTGTTGCCCAACGTCGATCCCGACGGCCTGCTCGAATTTTCCGTGGTCTACACCGACCGCTCGCTCAACCACATGTCCAAGAGCTTCCAGGGCGTGATGAAGGATATTGCAGGAATTCTCAAGACCGTCTACCACGCCAAGTCGGTCGCGCTGGTGCCTGGCAGCGGCACCTTCGGCATGGAGGCGGTGGCGCGCCAGTTTGCCGCTGAGAAGAAGGTTCTGATCATCCGCAACGGCTGGTTCAGTTTTCGCTGGAGCCAGATTCTGGACATGGGCCGCATCGCAGCCGAATCGACGGTGCTCAAGGCGCGCCGCGTCGGAAGCACCAAGCAGGCTCCCTGGATGCCGGCGCCGGTCGACGAGGTGGTGGCGGCGATCCGCGAGAAGAAACCTGACCTCGTCTTTGCACCGCATGTCGAAACATCATCCGGCATGATCCTGCCGGATGATTACCTGCGCGCGGTGGCGGCCGCCGTGCACGAGGTCGGAGGCATGTTTGTGCTCGACTGCATTGCCTCGGGCGCGATGTGGGTCGACATGGCCGATACCGGCGTGGATATTCTGGTCAGCGCGCCGCAGAAGGGCTGGAGCGGCTCGCCCTGCTGCGCGATGGTGATGCTCAGCGAACGCGCCCGCGCCGCCATTGACGGAACGACCAGCAGCAGCTATGCCTGCGATCTGAAGAAGTGGCTGCAGATCATGGAGACCTATGAAAGCGGGGGCCATGCCTACCATGCGACGATGCCGACCGACGCCCTGACCCGACTGTGCGAGGTGATGAAGGAAACCCAGGCCTACGGCTTTGACAAGGTGCGCGCCGAGCAGATCGAACTCGGCGCCAGGGTGCGCGCGCTGTTCGAGAGCCGCGGCATTGCCAGCGTGGCTGCGCCGGGCTTCAAGGCCCCGGGCGTGGTGGTGAGCTACACCGAAGACCCCGAGATCCAGTCCAGCCGCAAGTTTCTCGCCGCCGGCCTGCAGACCGCGGCCGGCGTGCCGCTGCAGTGCGATGAGCCGGCCGACTTCATGAGCTTTCGCGTCGGCCTGTTCGGGCTCGACAAGTGGCACAACGTCGACCGCACGGTGGCGCAACTGGCGTCCGCGCTGGACAAGGTCCTGTAGCGCTAGCGCACTGTCTTGCGCAGCAGGTTGATCCGCATCGGGCGCTCGAAGGCGGCGCCGGTCGGCGTCATGTGCCGCTCGAAGCGTTCGCGCACCGCCGCCAGCGTGGCGGCGTCGAGCTGGTGCTCCTGGTAGGTGACGGCGATCAGCCGCTGCTCGAATTCGGCAAAGTCCCGGTAGTGCACAGGCAAGTCGAAGAACACTTCAGCGACTTGCTCCCAGGCGCCGCTCGCCACTGCTTTTTGCAGCGCGCTCAGGGCGGCGGCGCGCACCTGCTCCTCGTCGTGGAACAGGCGCATGATTTCGTTCTGTGAGCCGGCGAACACCGGCTCTGAAACATAGAGCAAACCAGCCGGCCGAAGCACGCGGTGCACCTCGCACAAGGCCTGATCGAGCAGGTCCAGCGGAACATGGTGCAGCGACTTGAGCATCAGCGCCAGGTCGAAATGGTTTGCTGGAAACGCAATGGCCTGCGCGCCGGCTTGCAGAAAGCTCAAGCGTGCCTGGGGCTGGCGCAGGTTCTTGGCGTGCTGGCGCGCGTCCACTTCGAGCGCGCTGACCTCGCAGGCCTCAAAGCGCGCAAGCAGTTTGCGCGACAGTTGCGCCGCGCCACAACCCAGCTCGATGATGCGCGAGTGCTGGTCGAGGTCGACCATCGAATGCAGCAGGTTGAGTTCGTCGCGGACGAGTTGTTTTGTCATGCTGTCGATTATGGCGGGCTGGTGCTGTCGGCTGCTTCGCTGACGGCCTTGCCGCGGTAGTGTGCGCATAGCGTTTCGATCAGTGACAACGCGTGGGGCGGCAGTTTTTCGCGATCGCGCAGCAGGATGTGGCGCTCGCGCACGCTCCAGGCGTCGGTCAGTTCGATCAGCGCCAGGCCCATGCTGTCGCTGTTGCGCCGGGCCGCGCTCTCCGGCACGATGCCAACGCCAACCCCGGCGCCTATCATGCGGCACATGGCGTCGAAGCTGGACAACTGAATGCGCAGCTTCAACGGCTTGCCGAGCTTTTCGGTAACTTGGGCCAGAAAGGTCTGCAAGGTGCTTCCCTGTTGCATGCCAACCGCGTCTTCGTCCAGTGTGTCGGCAAAGGCGATGGACGTCTGGCTGGCAAATCGGTGGTTTCGGGAGGTCACCAGCATCAGCCGGTCGGTGCTGAAATGGATGGACTTCAGGCCCAGCATGTCGACCTGACCGGCCACGATGCCGATGTCAGCCCGACCGTCGAGCACGCCTTTGGCAATTTCAGCATTCGGTTTTTCCTGAAGGTCCACATTGACGTGCGGGTTGTTCGAGAGAAAGTCGGGCAGGATCTCAGGCAAAAAATCGGTGACGGCCGTGGTGTTGGCAAAGACGCGGACATGGCCGCGCAGGCCAGCGCTGTATTCCTGCAGGTCAAGGCGCAGCTGGTCGACCTGGCGCAGCACGCCGCGGGCATGGTGCAGAAAGGCTTCGCCCGGCGGCGTCAGACGCACGCCGCGCGCTTCACGGTACAGCAGCGGCAGGCCGGCCCGGACTTCCAGCGCTTTGACGCGCGCGCTGGCAGCGGCCAGCGAAAGGTGTTGCCGCGCGGCCGCGCGGGTCAGATTGGCTTCTTCCGCTGTCAGCACAAACAGGCGCAGATCCGTCAGATCAAAATGCATCAGACATGGTAACCGAGCAGACGCCGAGCGTTCGGAAATTTCGAAGACTTGGTTTTGAAATGAATGATTGCGTTTGAGCGGTGACTGGGCCACGATGGCGGGGTAACTCTGAGTGAGACAAAGATGAACAATGAGACTCGAACGCTCGATGGAGCCACGCTGGTCCACCTGCAAAGCTGGATTGGCAAGACCGAAACCCTGGCGGACGACATCACGGCCGCGCCGGCGCGCGCCCTGTCGGCCACGCTGGATCGCGACGATGCGGCATCGCAAGTTGGCTCGACCGTGTTGCCGCCGCTGTGGCACTGGCTGTACTTTCTGCCGAAACAGCGCCAGAGCGAAATCGGTCCGGACGGCCACCCCAAACGCGGTGGCTTCCTGCCGCCCGTGCCGCTACCAAGGCGCATGTGGGCCGGTGGTCGTTTGCGCTGGTTGCCCGAGAACCCGTTACGGGTTGGTGACGCGGTGCAGCGTGTCTCGCGCATTGATTCGGTCACGCACAAGGCCGGGCGCACCGGCGATTTGCTCTTTGTGCTGGTCAAGCATGAAGTTCATAACGGAAACGGTCTGGCGCTGACGGAAGAGCACGACATCGTCTACCGCGCAGCGGCCCAGCCAGGCGACCCGGTACCACCGCCAACAGCGGCCGAGCAGGGCGCGCCCTGGCAGCGCGAAATCGTGCCCGACGAGGTGCTGCTGTTTCGCTATTCGGCCCTGACCTTCAACGGCCACCGCATTCATTACGACCGCAAGTATGTGACCGAGGTCGAGGGTTATCCGGGCCTGATCGTGCACGGCCCGCTGATCGCCACGCTGCTGGTTGATCTGGTGCGTCGCCATGTGCCCGACGCCTTCATCAAGGGTTTCCATTTCAAGGCCGTGCGCCCCACCTTTGACCTGCACCCGTTCCGGCTGAATGGCCAGCCTTCGGCCGACGGCAAGACGGTGCAACTGTGGGCGCAGGACCATGAGGGCTGGCTGA
>JBMOJJ010000323.1:0-4101 GCA_049315845.1 Rhodoferax sp. | reverse complement strand
CGCGGTCCTTGGTCGCATGCACGCCCAGAATCGCCGACTGCGGCGGGTTGATGATGGGCGTCGACAGCATGGAACCAAAAGTGCCGCCATTGCTGATGGAGAAGGTGCCGCCGGTCATCTCTTCGATGCCGAGCTTGCCGTCGCGCGCCTTGGCGCCGTACTCGGCGATCTTTTTCTCGATGTCGGCAAAGCTCATCTGGTCGGCGTTGCGCAGGATAGGCACGACCAGACCGCGCGGCGATCCGACCGCGATGCCGATGTCGAAGAAACCATGGTAGACAATGTCGTTGCCATCGACCGAGGCGTTGAGCATCGGGAACTTCTTCAGCGCATGCACCGCCGCCTTGACAAAGAAGCTCATGAAACCGATCTTGACGCCATGCTCTTTCTCGAACTTCTCCTGGAAACGCTTGCGCATCTCCATCACCGGCGCCATATTGACCTCGTTGAAGGTCGTCAGGATCGCGTTGGTCGACTGAGACTGAAGCAGGCGCTCGGCAACGCGGGCGCGCAGGCGGCTCATCGGCACGCGCTGCTCGGGGCGCTCGCCCAAAGACACGGCCGGCACGGCGACCTGCGGCAGCAAGGCCGCAGCAGCCCTGGCCGGCATGGCTGCCGCTACCGCGGCTTTCGGCGCAACCACGATCGTGGCTGCGGCCAATACGTCGGCCTTGGTCACACGACCGTCCTTGCCGGTGCCTGCCACGCTGCCAGCGGCCAGCTTCTGGTCGGCCATCAACTTGGCCGCCGCCGGCATCGCAACGCCCACCATCGAACGGCCTGCGGCCAAGGCGACAGCCGGAACGGCTGCCGCTTCAGATGCGGCGTCCACTGCGACTGCAACCGCCTTGCCCTCGGTATCAATGCGTGCGATCAACTGCTCGGCGGCGACCGTGCTGCCGTCTGCCATCAGCAATTCAGTCAGCACACCGGCCGCCGGTGCCGGAACTTCCAGCACCACCTTGTCGGTCTCGACCTCGATCAGGATCTCGTCAACCGCGACCGCGTCTCCGACCTTCTTTTTCCACTGCAGCAGCGTGGCCTCGGCCACCGATTCCGACAACTGCGGGACCTTCACTTCTACCATTGCCATATCAGATTCTCCAGATTTTTCGGGACAGAGCCTCAGCCCTGCCCGCAACCGATTACTTGGACAGGACGGCGCCCTTGAGCTTGCCGAACGCACCTTCGACCAGCGCTTTTTGCTGTTCCTGGTGCAGATGCGAATAGCCGACAGCGGGCGAGGCCGAGGCGGCGCGGCCCGAGTAGCCGAGCTTTTGCCCCTCCAGCATGTTCTCCAGTATGTAGTGCTGCACGAAGAACCAGGCGCCCTGGTTTTGCGGCTCGTCCTGGCACCAGACCAGTTCCGTCAAACCGGGGTACTTCTTCAACTCGGCCGCAAAGGCCTTGTGCGGAAACGGATAGAGCTGCTCGACCCGCAAAATGGCCACGTCGTCGGCGCCTTTTTCTGCGCGCTTCCTGACCAGGTCGTAGTACACCTTGCCGGAGCAGGCAACGACGCGCCTGACCTTGTCAGCGCGCTTGTTGACCTCTTCCCGGTTCTCCGCAATGACGGTCTGAAAGCAGCCCTTGGTGAATTCCGACAGCGGCGAGGCCGCGTCCCTGGCCCGCAGCAGCGATTTGGGCGTCAGGATGATCAGCGGCTTGCGAAGCTTGCGCACCATCTGGCGGCGCAGGATGTGAAAGATCTGGCTGGCGGTGGTCGGCTGCACCACCTGCATATTGGTGTCTGCGCTGAGCTGCATGAAGCGCTCCAGGCGCGCCGAGCTGTGCTCCGGGCCCTGCCCCTCGTAGCCGTGCGGCAGCATCAGTGCGATGCCGTTGACGCGACCCCACTTGACTTCGCCGGAGGCGATGAACTGGTCGATCACCACCTGCGCGCCATTGGCAAAATCGCCGAACTGGGCTTCCCAGATCACCAGCGTATTCGGATCGTTCGATGCATAGCCGTACTCGAAGCCCAGCACCGCTTCCTCCGACAGGATCGAATCGATCACCACGAACGGCGCCTGGCCATCCGCCACGTTTTGCAGCGGCGTATAGGTTCCCTCGTCGAATTTTTCGCGGTTCTGGTCATGAATGACCGCGTGCCGGTGCGTGAACGTGCCGCGGCCGCAGTCCTCGCCGCTCAGGCGCACCGGATAGCCACCGGCCACCAGCGACGCAAAAGCCATGTGCTCGCCCATGCCCCAATCGACCGGAATATCACCGCGTCCCATGGCCGCGCGATCACTGTAGACCTTCCTGACCAGTTGATGCGGTGTAATCGATTCCGGCAAGGTCGTCAGCCGCTCGGCCAGACGCTTCCACTCCGCCGGCGCCAGCGCCGTATCGCCGGCGTCGGTCCACTTGTTGCCGATATAGGGCGTCCAGTCGACCGCGTACTTGCTCTTGAAATTGGTAAGCACCGGGTCGAAGGTGTTCTTGCCGGCGTCCAGCGCCGAACGCGTGGCTTTCACCATATCGTCGCCCAGTGTGGCACCCAGCCCCTGCGCCACAAGTTTGTCCGCATACAGCCTGCGCGTGCCCGGATGCTGCGCGATCTTCTTGTACATCAGGGGCTGCGTCAGCGCGGGCGTGTCCTGCTCGTTGTGCCCGAGCTTGCGAAAGCAGACGATGTCGACCACCACATCCTTCTGGAATTCCATCCGGTATTGGAGCGCAAGCTGGGTCGCCAGCACCACCGCCTCGGGATCGTCGCCGTTCACGTGCAAGACCGGCGCCTTGATCATCTTGACGATGTCGGAGCAGTACAGCGAAGAGCGGGTATCGCGCGGGTCGCTGGTGGTGAAGCCGATCTGGTTGTTGATCACGATGTGCACCGTGCCACCGGTGCAATAGCCGCGCGTCTCGGCCAGCGCCAGCGTCTCCATCACAACACCCTGGCCGGCAAAGGCCGCGTCGCCGTGAACCAGGATAGGCAGCACCTGCTTGCCTTTGGGGTCGGCACGGCGGTCCATACGCGCGCGCACCGAGCCCTCCACCACCGGGTTGACGATCTCCAGATGGGACGGATTGAACGCCAGGCTCAGATGCACCGGGCCGCCGGGCGTGGCCACGTCGGAACTGAATCCCTGGTGGTACTTGACGTCGCCGCTGGACAGGTCTTCGGGCGCGGTGTGGTCGAACTCGGCAAACAGATCGGCCGGCATCTTGCCGAGCGAATTGACCAGTACATTGAGGCGGCCGCGGTGCGCCATGCCGATCACGATTTCCTGCAGGCCGATCGCCCCGCCGCCCTGGATCAATTCATCCATCGACGCGATGAAACTCTCGCCGCCTTCCAGCGAGAAGCGCTTCTGCCCGACATACTTGGTATGCAGGAAGCGCTCCAGCCCCTCGGCCGCGGTCAGGCGATCGAGAATGTGCTTCTTCTTGTCGGCAGGGAAGTCGGGCCTGGAGCGGATGCTCTCGAGCCGCTGCTGCCACCAGCGCTTCTGGTTCTGGTCGGTGATGTACATGTACTCGGCGCCAATGGTGCCGCAGTAGGTCTGGCGCAGCGCGTTCATCAGTTCGCGCAGGCTCATGCTGTTCTTGCCGAAGAAGGTATTGCTGGTGTCGAACACCGCCTCCTGATCGGCATCGCTGAAGCCATAGAAAGACGGCTCCAGTTCGGGAATCGGGTCGCGCTCGATGCGCTTCAGGGGGTCCAGATCCGCCCAGCGTGCGCCAACCGTGCGGTAGGCCGCAATCAACTGCTGCGCAGCCGTTCTCTTGCGCCCCATTTCGGCGTCGGTGCTGGCCAGCACAACCCGCGTTCCGCCGTGCTTGGCGCGATCGGCAAAGGCATTGATCACCGGCAAATGGGGCACATCCTTGGCGTCGCTGCCATCGACCGCCGGCACATGCTGCAAGGCGTCAAAATAGTCGCGCCAGCTATCCGGCACGCCGCCCGGATTGGCCAGGTAGTTCTCGTACATCTCCTCGACGTACGGCGCGTTGCCGCCAAACAGATGGGTATTGGCCTGGTAGGCCTGATAGACGGACGAAACCGACGAAGTCGGATCTGCGCCCTGGGACCTGATTTCAATCATTTTCCGCTGACCTCCGTTTCCCTGCAGGAAACATTAGCTGGTTAAA
>JBMOJJ010000322.1:0-4116 GCA_049315845.1 Rhodoferax sp. | reverse complement strand
GGCCTTCATGATGTTGGGCAGCGTCACATAGCGGGGCTCGTTCAAGCGCAAATCCGCCGTGATGATGGCCGGCAGTGTGACCGAGATGGTTTCCAGGCCGCCGTCGATTTCACGCGTGACCTTGAGCTTGCCGTCGGCTGCTTCGACCTTGCTGGCGAAGGTGGCCTGCGGCATATCGGCCAGCGCTGCGAGCATCTGTCCGGTCTGGTTGCAGTCGTCGTCGATCGCCTGTTTGCCCAGGATCACGAGGCCCGGCTGTTCCTTGTCGATCAGCGCCTTGAGCAATTTGGCGACAGCCAGCGGTTGCAGTTCGGCAGCGCTCACCACCAGGATCGCGCGGTCGGCGCCAATGGCCATCGCGGTGCGCAGGGTTTCCTGGCACTGCGTCACGCCACAGGAGACGGCGATGACTTCGGTGGCGACGCCCTTTTCCTTCAGGCGCACGGCTTCTTCGATGGCGATCTCGTCAAAGGGATTCATGCTCATTTTGACGTTGGCGATATCCACACCCGTGTTGTCCGATTTGACGCGGACTTTCACGTTGTAGTCCACCACGCGCTTGACTGCGACCAGGACTTTCATTGCTACAACTCCAGATAGTTAAGAATTCAGTGATCTACTTGCGGTGAGCGTCAACTGCGTTGACGTGCACGTCAATCCGGATTCTATTCGTTGTCACCAGCCGGGCCCGTCATGGACGGGACATTCCGCTGGAGAAACAAAATAGTACGACCGTGCTATTTGTATTATAGCCACCCCGTACGATCAGTCCTGATGAATGCCCGCTTCAAGTGGAGCGCGTATGCAGCACGCGCTGCGGGAAAGGAATCTCGACGCCGTTCTCTCGCAGCGCGCGCAGAATGTCCAGATTGATCAGGGACTTCAGGTTCAGGCTGCCATTCTCGGGGTCAGCGATCCAGTAGCCGATGGTGAACTCAAGTCCGTCGGCGCCAAAGGCAGACAAGGAAACTGATGGCTCCGGATCGAGCAGCACACGATCATGATTCACGGCCGCCTGCTTGAGCAAACGCATCACAAGATCAACATCGCTGTCGTAAGCCACCGATACGACGGTCGATTGCCAGACGCGCGTATCCGCCAGCGACAGGTTCTCGACCCGGTTGATGATCAGCATCTCATTGGGTACGATCGCCTCGCGCCCGGTCACCGAGCGAATCACGGTGTAGCGCGCGTTGATCTGAGTGATCCGACCTTCAAAACCATCCACCCTGACACTGTCGCCGATCCGCATGCTGCGCTCGGCCAGAATGACAAAGCCGCTGACGTAGTTGGCCGCCAGCTTTTGCAGACCAAAACCGACGCCCACACCGATCGCGCCACCCAGCACAGACAGTGCTGACAGATTGATCCCGACCGCTGACAACGCGACCAGCAAGCCGATAAACATGAGCAGCGCCCGGGTCGCGTTGCTCAGCGCCTTGCGCAAGGACAACTCGCCCCCGGTCGCGGACCGCAACAGGCGCGCCTCGATGCCGGACGAAATCCAGAGCGTCACGATCAGCACACCGCCGGCGGTCAGAGCCCCCTCGAGCATGGTGCGCACCGACATGTCCGCACCGCCTATTTTCCAGCTGATTTGATCGAGTTCCTCCAGAATGATGGGCAGCAGACCTATCACCCACAAAACCAGCGCGCCCCATGCCAGCCAGGAAATGCTTCTTTCCAGCAGGCGGACCAGCGCTGTCTGCTGGAATGCCGCCTGCAGCACCTTGACCCCGAGCCGGATGAACAACAGCGAAACCAGAATTGGAACTGCAAGCTTGAACATCGCGAACGGAACCCAGCCAATCAGCAAGGTCCGGGCCAGGTAAACCAGCAGCAGCAGCAGGATCGGGAACAAGACTCCGTCCACTATGTTTCTGCCAAACAGGATGGAAGACTCGTCGTGCGAAGAGAGAGCGCGACGCACCAGCGCGGCAATGCCCCAGGCCGCGACCGAACACGCGGCAAGCACAGCCAACTCCGTCAGCGTCGCCGGCCTGCTCAGCGCGGCAATCCAGCCTTCGAGGCTGGTGGCGCGCGTGTCAAACATCCGCCAGTACCCGGATGTGCGCCTCCACACTGCGGGCCAACGCGCTCAACGAATAGCCGCCTTCCAGACAGGACACGATGCGCCCCTTGGCATGGCGTCTGGCAACGTCCTTGAGCCGGTAGGTGATCCAGGCGTAGTCCTGTTCGACCAGGCCCATCTGCCCCATGTCGTCTTCGCGGTGCGCGTCAAAGCCGGCGCTGATGAATATCATCTCGGGCGCAAAATCTTCCAGCCGTGGAATCCACGCGCTCTCGATCAGTTCGCGGATCTCCATGCCCTTCGTGTAGGCGGGCACCGGAAGATTGACGAGATTGCTGGCGCCGGAATGAGCCCAGTCGTTCGGATAGAACGGATGCTGGAAGAAGCTGACCATCAGTATGCGCTGGTCGCCGGCGACAATGTCCTCGGTGCCATTGCCATGGTGCACATCAAAATCAACAATCGCGACGCGCTTCAGGCCGTGGCGCTCCAGCGCGTACTTCGCAGCGATGGCGACGTTGTTGAAGAAGCAGAAACCCATCGCCTTGTCGCGACAGGCATGGTGCCCGGGCGGCCGCACGGCGCAGAAGGCCGTATCCATCTCGCCCGCCAGCACGGCGTCGGTGGCGGCAAGCGCGGCGCCGGCGGCGCGCAGCGCCGCATCCCAGGTCCGCACATTGATCGAGGTATCCGGGTCCACCTGCACATGGGTCGGTCCGCCCGCCTCGATTTCCTCCCGCAGGCCGTCGCTCAGACCGCGCAGCGCCGCCACATGCATGCGACCATGCGCAAGTTCGATGTCCACCAGCGAGGCCAGCGGCGCCTCCCGCCGGTCCAACGCCACATCGAGGCCGGATATCAACAACCGGTCTTCGATCGCATCCAGGCGCTCCGGGCATTCCGGGTGGCCTGGTCCCATTTCATGTGTCCAGCAGTCTGGATGAGTAAAGTATCCGGTCATAGTCACAGTGCGCGTCCGTCTGTCTCATTTTTTGGTAAGGTCGTGCCATGGATGCACAACAAAAACTTGAATCGCTGGTTGCTCAGCTTAACACGGTGCTCGTGGGCAAGCCGTCCCAGGTGCAGGATTGTGTCGCCTGTCTGCTCGCCGGCGGGCACTTGTTGATCGAAGACGTGCCGGGTGTTGGGAAAACCACACTGGCCCATGCACTGGCCAGGACCTTCGGCCTGCAGTTTTCGCGCGTCCAGTTCACGGCTGACCTGATGCCAAGCGATCTGTCCGGCGTCTCGGTCTATGACCGCGCCAAGGAGGGCTTTGTATTTCATCCCGGCCCCTTGTTCACGCAGGTTCTGCTGGCCGACGAGATCAACCGGGCCAGCCCGAAGACCCAGAGCGCGCTGCTTGAGGCAATGGAGGAGAAGCAGGTGAGCGTCGATGGCGAGACCCGGGCGCTGCCGCTACCCTTCTTCGTGATTGCAACGCAAAATCCGTTCGATCAGGTCGGCACCTATGCGCTGCCGGAGTCCCAGCTGGACCGATTCCTGATGCGCGTCTCGCTGGGCTATCCCGATCGCGCTGCCGAGCGGGAACTGCTGGCGGGCCGTGACCGCCGTGACATGGCGGACAGGCTCCCTTCCCTGCTGACAGGCACTGAACTCGCGTTTCTGCAGCGAAAGGTGCTGGCCGTTCATACAGCCGAGCCCTTGCTCGACTACGTGCAGGATCTGATCGCTGCAACCCGGTCCGGGCACTGGTTTCTGAAGGGCTTGAGTCCGCGTGCCGGCATGGCCGTGATACGCGCCGCCAAGGCCCAGGCGCTTCTTTGCGGCCGCGACTATGTCGCGCCTGACGATGTGCAGGCGATCCTGGCACAAACCGTCGCCCATCGCCTGATCCCTGCCGGCGACGCGGGTCGGGGCGCGGTCGAACAGGTGCGCGCCATGCTCGAGGTGGTACCGCTGCCGTGACGGGATCGGGCAAGTCGGGAACCCTGTTCCAGCGCTGGCTGGAAAACCGGCTGCCGCTGCAGGACAGCATCACGCTGACGCAGCGCAATGTCTACATTCTGCCGACCGGGCCTGGCTTCATGCTGGCAGCGACCCTGCTGCTGCTGCTGCTCACG
>JBMOJJ010000321.1:0-4119 GCA_049315845.1 Rhodoferax sp. | reverse complement strand
CTGGAATTTGAGAAGCTTCGCGGTGCCAGTCGCATGGCGGAGATTGGTGCTAGTGCTGATGCAGCTTGGAACACCGGTGCCATTGAAGCCTTCAAGGAAGCAGTGGCGGGTCAAGGCAGGCCATCGGGTGTGAAGTGGGCCGATGCCCTGTCAACCAGTGTGCGCCCGATCATCACTTACCTCTTTATGGCGTTGTACTGCACTGCCAAGGTTACGGCTTTCTTTGCAGCGCTCAACGGTGGCTCCGGTTGGGTTGAAGCAGTGCAGGCAGCCTGGTCTGCTGCCGATCAGGCCTTGTGGTCTGGGGTGCTGAACTTCTGGTTTTTGTCGAGAACCTTCGAGAAGGCCGGGCGGTGATGGAGGTCCCTCAGGGGGCCATCATCCTGGCCAAACGGTTTGAGGGGTTTCATCGGGTGCCGAAGAACGACCCGGGTCGGGCGTATCCGTATGTTTGCCCGGCTGGCTATCACACGATCGGGTTTGGGCACCTGTGTCAGCCAGACCACCCGCCGATCACCGAGGCAGAAGCCGAGGACTATCTTGCCGCCGGCCTGATGACCGCACTCGCCGCCACTCTGCGCTATTGCCCGGTACTGGCCGCCGAGCCGGAAGGGCGACTTGCGGCCATTGTAGATTTCACGTTCAATCTGGGCGCAGGTCGGCTGCAGACGTCAACGTTGCGGCGACGAGTCAATCAGCGAGATTGGGTCGCTGCAGGCCAGGAACTGCGTCGATGGGTCTATGTCGGCGCGAGGATTCTGCCAGGCCTCGTCAAGAGACGCGAGGCAGAAGCTTTGCAACTGCTAAATGACAGCACATTGCGTTCATCAAATCTACAGCGTTCAGGATAAGATTGGCACCCTCGCCATCTCTGCATGTTGCGCCATGATCAATTGGAATGAAGCCCCCAAGACAGCCCGATGGTGGGCGATAGATGCCAATGGAAAGGCCCACTGGTATCTCGTTCCCGATATCGCTGCCTTCACCAACTTCTGGTATAGCGATCAGGTTCTGGCGCCCAGCTACGACTTTGTTGGAGATTGGCGCGAAAGTCTGACTGAGCGGCCGACCGACTCACGACAAGTCGCAGGCTGACGGCTTTCGATTCGACGCCATTCACACCTGCGACGGGCGCATCCGCATATTTCCCGGCGAGGTTGCTGACTACCACCCCACCCACCGTCCCACAACTTCCTTCATCGCCCTACCGCTGCCATCCAACGCCAGCGCGTCGGGCAGCCAGGCTTGCACTCCGGGCGGTGCTGTCTGAATGCCTTCAAAGTCGGTGGCGGCCGGTATTACCTGCAGACCCTGTGCCTTGAACAGTGCCAGGGCGCGCGGCATGTGCAAGGCCGATGTGACCAGCAAGATGTGGTCAATGCTGCGCGCCTTGAGCAGCGTGGCGCTGAAGGCGGCGTTGTCGCGGCTGGTGCGGCTACGCTCTTCCATCACAATTGCTTGAGCTGGCACGCCCAGATCAGCCAGGAAGATGGCCATAGCGCGGGCTTCAGAATAGGCTGCGCCCGGCTCACTGCCGCCACTGAGCACAAGCAGCGGCGCCTTGCCCGCATGGAACAGGCGCGCTGCATACCAAACCCGATCTGCCGCCGCATGCAGATTGATCTCTGACGACTTGCCCGACGGTGGTGACATGGCACCACCCAGCACTACCAGCGCCTGCGCCTTCGGCACTGAGGAGATGGCGACTTGCGCAAACTGGTCTTCAATGCTGGCGCGCAGCCACAAACCCATCACTGGCGTGGACCAGGCCCAGAGCCAGACAAAAGCCAGCGCCGCCAGCGTCATGCCAGCGCCCATGCGCCGGCGCAATACCAGCACAAACGCTAGAACGGCAAGACACAGCGCCGTGCCCAGAGGCGACAGCAGCCAGATGACGAATTTGGACAGCATGCTCATCGGGTCAAAACCCAAACCGATAGTGAAGCGCGTAATAGCCCAATTTCAGCACTTCTTCGCCCACGAAACTTGAGGCATAAGGGTTGCGCCACCAGCGCCAGCCGGGCCACCAGGGCGGGTCTGACGAGATCAGCGTGTACGACAAACCTGTGCCTCTAAATGCCGATGACCACGAGTACTCCACCCGCAGCAGATGGGGCGGGTCGCTCACCACCAGAGCGGTGTGCCATCCTCCGGCCTGCATTAATGCGCGAACGCTCAGGGCCTCGGCCCAGCTGTTGCTGGGTAGGTCATCAAATATGACTTCGATACCCGGCAGGCGTGCCTTTGCGTCTTTCCGTTCAGATGCGCTTGCGTTGATAAGCAACAGGCGTTCGCTATTGCCTGCCAGCACCAATTCACGAGCACGCGGATAACGGTCAGCGCCACCGCCAAGCACCACCACAAGATCCGCATGGTGAGGTAGTGCTGCGGGAGAGGACATAACGGCACCGGCCGAGAAGAAGCCCAACAGCGCCAACTCGGGCAGCACCAGAAATGCCAGCAGGAGCGTCAGCGCAACACGATGCCTGCTTCGCGCACCTTGTCTCATGGAAGGGCTCTCAATTCCTGTCAGCAGCATCCGCCAATGCGAGCGCGATGCTCAAAAAAACTGCCCTAACTTTCCAACGTTCTTCCAAATCAAAGCGCCAAATCCACCGACTCCATTACGGCGCAGGGCAGTGTAATCTTCCCGACTCTTAAGCCAAATTCTGGCCAATGATCGGTTGCTTTCACCACCTACGCGCATCTTGACCAGCACATGCGGAATGTACGCGGCGCGTATCTTGCCCTGACCAAAGTAGCGCAGGATGGCGTCGTAATCCGCGGCGATTTGATAGCGCGTGTCATAGCCGCCCCAGCGTTCTATCACACTGCGGCGCAGGTAAAGCGTGGGGTGCGGCGGCATCCAGCCACGTGCCAATCTGGCTGGGCTGTATTCACCTGAACGCCAGCGGCGAATGATGCGTGTGGTATCGTCGCTGGCCACGTAGTCCAGGTCGCCGTAAACTGCGTCCACGTCCGGGTCGGCAAAGGCCGCCGCCACGCGCGCCAGGACTTGGGCATCAGCAAAAAAGTCATCCGAGTGCATCAGCCCAATCACATCTCCTGTAGCACGAGCCAAACCCTTGTTCAGCGCGTCGTAAATGCCGTTGTCTGGCTCGCTTACCCATAAAGCCTGAGCGTGCATACATGACTGCAAGACCTGCACAGTGTCGTCGGTTGATGCGCCGTCAACTACTACATGCTCAACGTTGTGCCAACTCTGGGTTTGAACACTTTGCACAGCTTGGGCAATGGATCCCGCACGGTTGTAGACCGCCGTAATGATAGAAATCTTCAAATCAACTGACCCTTACACCCAGCACCTGGTCTATGGCTACCACCACATCCACATCTTTCTCCCGCATATACCGCCGCACCTCCGCCACCTTTGCATCCACCAGATACCGGTACCAGAAACCTTGCAAAAAATGAAAAGCGGTGCCGGCCTGCCCGTCCAGAAACCCAAGCCGGAGTACGTACCGGTAAAAAAAGTATGCAAATGCCCTGAAGCCGCCGGGCAGACGGGCGTATACCACCTCTTTGATCCAACGCTTAATCCCGGCCTGCTTGCCGCTGCGCAGGCTGGCAATCGAGTCGTGCGGCATAAAGTGGTGTTGCAAGTTCAGCAGGTCCACCGCCTCGCGACTGGCGTATTTATTGTGCTTATCAGTCCACCACGTCAGCGAACTGAGGTTGTCGTCAACCATCTCCCCATCAAAATCCGCAGTGGGACCGGAAACCTTGATGTGCTCATCCATCCAGCGATTCTCACACTGGCCACGTCCAAGGCGAAACAGGCGCAACACCCGTATCGGGAACACGCCGCCGTGGCGGATCAGCCGCCCCTGAAACGCCATACGACGGCCCCAATAGACGCCGTCAACCTCTGGCCCAATTTCGGGCAACCGTGCCTGGATCTCGGCAACCAGTGCTGGCGTCAAGATTTCATCGGCGTCAATGCGCAGTACCCAGTCAGCATCCGCGGGAAGCTGTGTCAATGCCCAGTTGAATTGTGTAGCGTGGTTCACCCATTGGCGCTGAATCAACCGTGCACCATGGGCGCGGGCAATCTCCAAAGTTGCGTCGGTAGAAAAGCAGTCTGCAATGACGACTTGG
>JBMOJJ010000041.1:0-18564 GCA_049315845.1 Rhodoferax sp. | reverse complement strand
GCCGGCCTGGCCATAGCTTGAAATCGTCTGCGCCACCCGTTGCGCCGCTGCCGGGTCGCCGGGACGATGGTAGGCCATCAGCGGCACATGGCCGACCTTCATCACAAAGTAAGGCGTCAAGGCGGGCAAGAGTTCGGCTTGCGCCTGAAGCTGCGGCCGCAGCGTCAGCGCCACGCAGTGCGTGCTGTGGGTATGGATCACACAGCGGGTCTGCGGATCGAACTCAACTGCGGCAGCGTAGATGGCGGCGTGCAGCGCGATGGTCTTGCTGGCCTTCTCACCGCTGAGTTGCTGCAGGCTGGCGTCCAGCCGTGCCAGCCGGTCCGGTTCCAGAAAGCCCAGGCAGGCATCGGTGGGCGTGATCAGGAAGCCGCCGCCTTGCGACTCGTCCAGGCGCACGCTGATGTTGCCGGCCGTCGCGTGCACATAGCCGCGCTCGAACAGGCTGCGCGCGACGCGGCAAATCTCGTGACGGGCTTCGGATTCGTTCATGCCAGCCTCGCGAAAGCCTTGATGAAGAAGTCGTCGGTGCCAAAGTTGCCCGACTTCAGCGTCAGGTGCAGGCCGCCCTGCGGCGCCGCGTCAAGCTGCGCATGACACCAGGGAACGCCGGGGTCGATCTGCGGTCCGATCTTCATCTGCGAGATGTTCAGGGCCTGCACGCAGGCGCCCGATGTTTCGCCACCGGCCAGCACCAGCTGGCGCACACCGAGCTCGACCAGTCCACGCGCAATCGCGGCCAGCGTTCGCTCCAGCATCGCGCCGGCTTGTTCGACCCCGAGCTGCGCCTGAATCGCCTTGACCGCATCCGATTCGGCGGAAGAATAGATCAGCACCGGACCCTGAGCCAACAGCGGCTTGGCCCAGGCCAGCGCCTGCGTCACGACGTCGACACCGGCGGCCACCTGCAGCGGAGCTATGCTGCGCGCCGGCAGTCCGGCCTTGATGAAAGCCAGCACCTGACGATTGGTCACCAGAGAGCAACTGCCCGACACGACAGCCTGCAATCCTGCGGCCGGCGGCAGCGCGCTGGCGGTGCCCGAAGGTGAGACACCGAAATTGGCCGGCAGGCCGATCGCAACGCCGGAACCCGCTGTGACCAGCGGCATGTTCTTCAAGGCCGGGCCCAGGCGCAACAGGTCGTCGTTAGAGATCGCATCGACAACGGCCAGGCCCACCCCCTGCGCGCGCAGTTCCGCGATGCGGCTGCGGATCGCGTCCGCACCCTGCGCGACCACCTTGTAGTCGATCAGAGCGACCGGGCGCCGGCACTGCCGCTGCAACACGCGCACCAGATTCGCATCAGTCATCGGTGTCAGCGGGTGGTTCTGCATGCCGCTCTCGTTGAGCAGCACGTCACCGACGAACAGATGGCCCTTGAACACGGTGCGCAGGTTGTCAGGGAACGCGGGCGTGGCAATCGTGAAGTCGCTGCCAAGCGCCTGCATCAGCGCTTCTGCCACCGGGCCGATATTGCCCTGCGGCGTGCTGTCGAAGGTGGAGCAGTACTTGAAGTAGATCTGCTGCGCGCCCTGCGCCTGCAGCCACCGCAGCGCGGTCAGCGACTGCGCGATCGCATCGTTCACCGGAACGGTGCGCGATTTGAGCGCGACCACTACCGCGTCGGCGTCGGTGTCCAGCGGCTGCGCTGGCACGCCGATCGCCTGCACCACCCGCATGCCGGCGCGCACCAGGTTGTTGGCCAGATCCGTGGCGCCGGTAAAGTCGTCAGCGATGCAGCCAAGCAGCAGCTTGCTCATCTCTTACCCCGCCGCTCGACCGCCGGCGTCAAGGCTATTTCGCATACACCAGATCACGCAAGGTCAACGAGATCGCGGGCACATAGGTGATCACCATCAGGCAACCCAAAACCACAAGCACAAACGGCACCAGATCCTTGATGATGCGGTCCAGCGAAATGCGCGCAACCGTGCAGGCGGCGAACAGGTTCACGCCGAAGGGCGGCGTGATCATGCCCAGCGCCAGGTTGACCACCATGACCAGACCGAAGTGCACCGGGTCGATGCCGAAGTGCATTGCGACCGGCGCCAGAATCGGCGCCAGCACGATGATGGCGGCGCTGGTCTCGATGAACATGCCGATCACGAACAGGGCGGCGTTGACGCCGAGCAGAAAATAGGCTGGCGTTTTCAAGACCTCCTGCAGCCAGTGGCCGATCGCATCCGGCACACCGGCGCGCGTGATCAGGAAGGCAAACAGGCCGGCGTTGGCGATGATGAACATGATCACCGCACTCGACATCACGGACTTGCGCAGGATGATGATCAGGTCCGTGAGCTTGATCTCGCGGTAGATCAGCATGCCCACAATCAGCGCATAGAACACCGCGACCGCGGAAGCTTCGGTCGGCGTGAAGACGCCGCCGTAGATGCCGCCCAGGATGATCACGGGCATCAGCAGGGCCCAGCCCGCCTGCACGCTTGCCTTGCCAAAGCCGAGGCGGCCGTCGCCGTCGTTCTTGCCCCAGCCCCTGAATTTGCAGGTGACAAAGACGAACAGCATCAGCACGCCGCCGATCAGGATGCCCGGGCCAAAGCCGGAGATGAACAGTTCGCCAATCGACACTTCGGCGCTGACGCCATACAGAATCATCGGGATCGAGGGCGGAATGATGACGCCCAGCTCGGCGCTGGTGGCCTGCAGCGCGGCCGCGTAGGTGACGGGATAGCCATGCTTGATCAACGCCGGAATCAGCACCGTGCCGATGGCAAAGGTGGTGGCCACCGATGAGCCGGAGACCGCGCCGAAGATCATGCAGGTCAGCACGCAGGTCATCGGCAGACCGCCTTGCACACCGCCAACGATACTCTTGCCGAATTCCACCAACCGGCGCGAGATGCCGCCGGTTTCCATGATGTTGCCGGCCAGAATAAAGAACGGGATCGCGGCCAGCGGGAACTTGTTGATGGCGTTGAACATCTCCTTGACGGAGATCAGCATGTGCGCATTGCTGGCCTGCATGCCGAGAATCGACGCCAGGCCGATGGAGACCGCGACCGACACGGTGAGCGCGAAGCTCAGCACCATGGTCACCAGCATAACAATGGTCATAGCGCCGTCTCCAGTTCAAGCCGCTGCGTGTCGATCAGATTGCCGATGATGCCGATCACGGAAAAAACACCGCCCACCGGCAACGCCAGGTAGGCCCAGAACATGGTCACGTCTTCAAGACCAATGACCGTCTGCACGCGTCCCCGCTGCGCATAGTCCCAACCCCACCAGATGATGATGCCGATCAGCGTCAACGCTGCGCCACTGACCAGCCAGTCGAGCAGGCGTCGGATCCGGGGCGGGCTCCAGCGATAAACCACGTCGACACTGACCATCGCGCCCCGGCGAAAGGCCGCCGGGATGCCCATGAAAACCATCCAGATCAGGCTGAAACGGATCAGCACCTCGGTCCATTCCGCGGGCGCCTCGACGACAAAGCGCATGATGATCTGGAACAAGCCCAGGCTGGCCGCCAGCGCCATCATGGCGCAGGCAACAAACATCGCGAAGCCGGTGCTGTAGTGCTCCAGAGCGAGAAAGGCTTTCTTCATTGGCATTCCATCCATTTTCGAAAAAACGCCCGTTGCCTTTATCAGGACGGGCGTCAGGGGCTACCGGGACGGTAGCGACATCGCACTGTAGACCTATTTGAAGTTGCGGATCTTGTCCATGTTGGCCTTGCCGAACTGCTTTTCGAACTCGGCGTTGACTGGCGCCAGCGCCGCGACGAACTTGGCTTTGTCGATGCTTTCCACGACGTTCATGCCTTTGGCGCGCAGTTCGGCAGCACCGTTGGCATCGTCCGCGTCAACCCGTGCGCGGTTCGCCTTGGCGGCCTCTTTGGCGGCGTCCAGGAAGGCCTGCTTGTCGGCTGCACCGAGCTTGTCGAAGGCCGCCTTGTTCATCAGGAAAATGCAGGGCGAATAGACATGGCCGGTCAGGCTCAGGTGCTTTTGCACCTGGTCAAACTTGGCCGACATGATGACCGACAGCGGGTTCTCCTGGCCGTCCACCGTGCCCTGCTGCAGCGCGGTGAAGACTTCGGGGAACGCCATCGGTGTGGTGATGATGCCAAAACCCTTGTAGGCGGCCACATGCACCGGATTTTCCATTGTGCGCATCTTCAAGCCCTTGAGATCCTCGGGCAAATTCACGGCGCGTTTGCTGTTGGTCATGTGGCGAAAGCCGTTTTCGGCCCAGGCCAGTCCCTTGAATCCTTTGGATTCGAATTTGACCAGCATCTCCTGGCCAATCGGGCCGTCCAGCACAGCACGGGCATGCGCCTTGTCGCGAAACAGAAAGGGAATGTCCAGAATCTTGGCATCCGGCACAAAGTTGGGCACGGGGCCCGTGGATGTGAAGGTCAGTTCCTGGGTGCCCAACTGCACCGCCTCGACGGATTCGCGCTCGCCGCCGAGCGAACCGTTGTAAAAGGTCTCGATCTTGTAGCGTCCGCCGGTGCGCTTTTCGACCTCTTTGGCAAAGGTGTCGATGCCCACGCCCTGATGCGAATTCTGGGCCGTCGAAATGCTGATTTTCATCACGGTCTGGGCCGCCACCGAGGCGCAAAGGCCGGCGGCCAACGTCAAGCCGATAAGCAATCTGGAAAGTTTCATGGAGGTCCTTAAGGTGGTATGGAGAACGAAGCCGTCGACTGTGCGCGCTTGCGGCAACCGGTGATTATGCCGAGATATTGAACTTCACTGCATTGGGGTTTTCGCGCACATAGGCTCGAATGATCGATTCGAAGTCCGGGTCGGGCAGCAGTCCAAGTCTGCTTGCACGTGTCGCGCGGATGTTGGCCGGCCAGTTGCTCACGATGCCCGCAATGGCCAAGTCCGGTGTCCAGTCGATCAGGCCCGTGGCCGCGCTGCCAGCAACCCGACCCAGCGCGCTGGCCATTTCGCCGACGGTGGTGCGAACGGACGGCAGGTTGAGCGCGGTGCGCGCTCCCCACAGCAGGTCGGAGGTCTGCGCGGCGCACAGCAAACCTTCCACCGTGCGTGCCGGTGATGACAGGGCCACGGCTGTGTCGGGCGGCACCGGGCAACTGCCTCGCACGCCAGCCAGTGGTTCGCGAATCATCCCGCTCAAGAAGCTCGAGGCCGCGCCGTTCGGTTTCCCCGGCCGCACGCTCACCGTCATCAGTCGGACATTGCGGCCCTGGATAAAGTCTTTGCGCGTGAAATCAGCCACCAGTTGCTCGCCAATGAACTTCTGGATGCCGTAGCTGTTCTGGGGTGTCGGCAAGGTGTTGTCGTCAAGGGTCTCGGGCAAGGGCTGCTGCGGAGAATTTCCGAACACGGCAAGCGAACTGGCAAACACCAGCATGGGTCTCGTCTGCAGCGCGCGGCAGGCTTGCAGCAGTGCCAGTGTGGCTGCAAAGTTGCTTCGCATGCCGAGATCGAAGTCGGCCTCGCATTCGCCGCTGACCGCTGCCGCCAGATGGAACACAATGGCCGTATCCTGATCTACAACCTGCGCTGACGCGTCGGTCTGTTCAAGCAGGGCATTCAAGTCTCCGGTCAGCGACGTCACGCGCGCGTCGGCCAGCAGATCTCCGGGCGGCACTACCCGGTCCACCAGTTTGATGCCGGCGATCTCGATCGGCGGCGCACCGGCGAGCGACAGTTTCCCCTGGGCCAGCAACGCGCGCGCGAGACGCTGGCCCAGGAATCCGGCGCCTCCGGTGATCACGATCTGGCAGGGCCTGGTGGCGGAATCGGATTGGATTGACATGGCAGTTTCCTCAGTGGTTTACCCGCTCCAGTGTAGATCCAGCCGCCCGCCGCCGAGCATCGATATGTCGGGCGTCGCGGCGGCACCAGGAAACCGGGTCTGCGCGAGATAGTAGAATTCACGCGTCAGGAGAGAGCCTCAGCCCATGAGGCCGCCGAAGGCGCAGGAGTCTGCAGATGCAGGCTGTGAACGCTCAGGCAAAAGGACTGACAAACGTCTTGTAAGAGATGTACCCACTGGAGAGAGGCCGCATTGAATGCGGCCCACCGAAGGAGCAAACCTGCATCGCCAGGCGAATCTCTCAGGTAGAGCGGACAGCGGGGGTAGCCCATGGCCGTTGGTCATGGGATTTGATTTACCCCTTGCCTGCATCGGAGTCCGCTGATGACCACTACGCCCGACAATCTTCTGAAAACACCGCTCGACGACCTGCACGTCTCGCTCGGCGCCCGCATGGTGCCGTTTGCCGGCTACTCGATGCCGGTGCAATATCCGGCCGGCCTGATGGCCGAGCATCACCACACGCGCAAGGCCGCCGGCCTGTTCGACGTCTCCCACATGGGCCAGTTGCGTCTGGTCGGTCCGGATGCCGCCGCCGCTTTCGAGAGCCTCATTCCGGTCGACGTGATCGATCTGCCGGTCGGCAAGCAGCGCTACGGCCTGCTGCTCAATGACGAGGGCGGCATCATCGACGACCTGATGTTTTTCAAACGCCAGGACGACATCTTCATCATTGTCAACGGCGCTTGCAAGGTCGGTGACATCGCACACATCCAGGCCAAGATCGGCGCCCGTTGCCAGGTTATCCCGATGCCGGAGCGCGCGCTGCTGGCACTGCAGGGCCCGCAGGCGGTCGGCGCGCTGTCACGCCTGGCGCCGGGCGTGGAAAAGCTGGTGTTCATGACCGGCGGCAATTTCACGGTGCGGGCCGGGGCGCAAGCGATTGATGTCTTTCTGACCCGTAGCGGCTACACCGGCGAAGACGGCTTCGAGATTTCTGTGCACCAGTCGCAGGCCGAGGCGCTGGCAAAGGCGCTGCTGGCGCAGCCCGAGGTCAAGCCGATCGGACTGGGCGCGCGCAACTCGCTGCGTCTGGAGGCCGGACTTCCGCTGTACGGCAGCGACATCGACGGCAGCACCACACCGGTCGAGGCGGGCCTCAATTGGGCCATGCAAAAAGTGCGGCGCGCCGACGGCGCTCGCGCCGGCGGCTTTCCGGGTGCCGCCAAAATACTGGCGCAGCTCTCTGGCGGCTCCGCGGCGATTGGGCGAAAGCGTGTCGGACTGGTGGCGCTGGAGCGTATTCCGGTGCGCGACCACAGCGAACTGCAGGACCTGGCAGGCCAGCGGATCGGCGAGATCACCAGCGGGCTGCTAGGCCCCACGATCGACAAGCCGGTTGCGATGGGCTACCTGCCGCCGGCCTTTGCGGCGCTGGGCACCAGGGTCCACGCCATCGTGCGCGGCAAGCCGGTTCCGATGGAGGTGGTGGCCATGCCGTTTGTGCCGACCCGTTACTACCGCGGTTGATGTTCGAATTTTTTACTTTATTTAGCGATTGGAGAATCTCATGGCCATCAAATACACTCCCGACCACGAATGGATCAAAGTGGAGGACGGCAGCGCCACCATCGGCATCACGCACCATGCGCAGGACGCGCTGGGCGACGTCGTTTTTGTCGACCTGCCCGACCTGGGCAAGACCTTTGCCGCGAAGGAAATTGCCGGCGTCGTTGAGTCCGTGAAGGCGGCGGCCGACGTCTACATGCCGGTCAGCGGAGAAATCACCGAAGTGAACGAGGCGCTGCGCGCGGATCCGTCGCTTGCCAACAGCGACCCGCTGGGCGCGGGCTGGTTCTTCAAGGTCAAGCTGTCCAAGCCGTCCGAGCTCGACGACCTGATGGACGAGACCAGCTACGGAACTTTCTCCACGCATGCCTGACAAGGGAACCGACCTCATGTTGATGCAATCTCCCCCGCCGCTGCACGATCTCGAGAACAGCTCCGAATTCATCGCCCGCCACATTGGCGTTGATGAAGCCGACGAGGCCTTGATGCTGAAGATCGTCGGCGCCAACTCACGCCGCGAACTGATCGACGCCATCGTGCCGCGCGCTATCGCCCGCAGCCAGCGCATGGACCTGCCGGCGGCCGTGACCGAGGCCGCGGCGCTGGCGGAGCTGAAGGCGATGGCAGCCAAAAACCAGATCTTCAAGAGCTACATCGGCCAGGGCTATTACGACACCCACACGCCGGGCGTGATCCTGCGCAACATCCTCGAAAATCCGGCCTGGTACACCGCCTACACGCCCTACCAGGCCGAAATCAGCCAGGGCCGGATGGAAGCGCTGGTGAATTTTCAGACCATGATCGCCGACCTCACGGCGCTGCCGATGGCCAACGCCTCGATGCTCGATGAGGCCACCGCCGCGGCTGAAGCCATGACGCTGGCGCGGCGCTCGGTGAAGGCGCGCGGCCAAGTCTTCATTGTCTCGGGTGACTGCCACCCGCAGACGATCGAGGTCATCCAGACCCGCGCCGCGCCGCTGGACATCAGCGTCCGAATCGTTCGCTCGGGCGACGAATGGCAGCAGGCGATCGGGCTAGACGACTATTTCGCCGCCCTCAACCAGTACCCGGGCAGCACGGGCTGGCTGGCCGATTGGTCGCTCTCGGCCGACATCATCCATGGCAAGCAGGCGGCCTTCATTCTTGCCGCCGACCTGCTGGCGCTGACACTGCTTAAAGCCCCCGGTGAAATGGGTGTGGACATCGCAATCGGCACGACGCAGCGCTTTGGCATGCCGATGGGAGCGGGTGGTCCGCACGCCGCCTACCTGGCCTGCCGTGACGAGTTCAAGCGCTCGATGCCGGGCCGGCTGGTCGGTGTCAGCGTGGACGCGCACGGAGACCCGGCCTACCGGCTGGCGCTGCAGACACGCGAGCAGCATATTCGCCGCGACAAGGCCACCTCGAACATCTGCACCGCGCAGGTTCTGCCGGCCGTCGTCGCCAGCATGTACGCGGTCTACCACGGGCCCGATGGCTTGAAACGCATCGCCGAGCGCGTCGCGGCCTACACCGCCATTCTGGCGCAGGGCCTCAGAGCGCTGGGCTGCAATCTGCTCTATGGCACCGCCTTTGACACCTTGACGGTGCAGGCCGGCAGCGTTGCCGCGGCACAGGCGATTGCGGGGAAGGCCCGCGCGGCCGGTGCCAACCTGCGCCAGTTGCGCAAGACCTGCGTCGGCATCTCGCTGGACGAGACCACGACGCGTGCGGATCTCGCATTGCTCTGGTCCTGCTTCGCGGACGGCAAGCAGGCGCTGCCGAGCGTGGCTGATCTGGAGCGCAACGCGCCGGCCCTGATTCCGGCCAGCCTGCGACGTACCAGCGCTTTTCTGACGCATCCAGTGTTCAACAGCTACCACTCCGAGACCGGCATGCTGCGCTACATCCGCCGCTTGAGCGACAAGGACCTGGCGCTGGACCGCAGCATGATTCCGCTGGGCAGTTGCACCATGAAGCTCAACGCCACCAGCGAGATGATTCCGATCACCTGGCCCGAGTTTGCCGCCGTGCATCCGTTTGCGCCTCAGGAACAACTGCTGGGCTACAAGGAACTCGACGAGCAATTGCGCGCCTGGTTGTGCCAGGCCACCGGCTATGCCGGCATCAGCCTGCAGCCCAATGCAGGCTCGCAGGGCGAGTACGCGGGCCTGTTGACGATCCGCGCCTATCACGCGGCGCACGGCCAGGGCCAGCGCAACATCTGCCTGATCCCGTCGAGCGCGCACGGCACCAATCCGGCCAGCGCGAACATGGCCGGGTTGCGGGTGGTGGTGACCGCCTGCGACGCGCAGGGCAATGTGGACCTGGCCGATCTAAAGGCCAAATGCGAACAACACAGCCAGAATCTGGCGGCGGTGATGATCACCTACCCGAGCACGCACGGCGTGTTCGAGACCAGCGTCAAGGAGTTGTGCGCGCTGGTGCATTCGCACGGCGGCCGTGTCTACGTCGACGGCGCCAACATGAACGCCCTGGTCGGCCTCGCGGCGCCGGGTGAATTCGGCGGCGATGTCAGCCACCTGAACCTGCACAAGACCTTTTGCATTCCGCACGGCGGCGGCGGTCCCGGTGTCGGACCGGTCTGCGTGGTTGCTGATCTTGTGCCTTACCTCCCCGGCCATGCAACGGCCGCCAGCGGGGGTGCAAGTTTCGCCGCCGGGCCGCCCCAAGACGAGACAGCCCCCGCGGGGGGCAGCGCAGCACACGAAGTGGCAAGCGTGGGGGCCATATCAGCAGCAGCATTGGGGAACGCTGCTGTCCTGCCGATCAGTTGGATGTACTGCCGCATGATGGGACCGGATGGCTTGCAAGCCGCCACCGAGGTCGCGATCCTGGCCGCCAACTACATCAGCAAACGCCTGAAAGACCACTACCCTACCCTCTACGCCAGCGCCAACGGGCACGTGGCGCACGAGTGCATCCTCGACCTGCGGCCGTTGAAGGAAAGCAGCGGCGGTGTCAACGGCGTATCAGCCGAAGACGTCGCCAAGCGCCTGATGGACTACGGTTTCCATGCCCCCACGCTCAGTTTTCCGGTGCCGGGCACGCTGATGGTGGAGCCGACCGAGAGCGAAACCCTCGAAGAACTGGACCGTTTCATCGACGCCATGATCGCCATCCGTGCCGAAATCTCCCAGGTCGAGCAGGGCGTCTGGCCGCATGACAACAACCCGCTCAAGCACGCGCCGCACACTGCGGCCTCCCTGCTGGGTGAAACGTGGGACCGGCCCTACTCGCGCGAGATCGGCGCCTTCCCGCTGGCAACGTTGAAACAGGTCAAGTACTGGCCGCCAATCGGCCGGGTGGACAACGTTTACGGCGACCGCAATCTATTCTGTTCTTGCTTGCCGGTGGGCGAGTAGCAGCAGCTTTGCGGCATAGAGAACAAGCGCGGTTCCAGCCAGGTCACCGATCACCATGACGGCAGTGCTGCCGATGAAGTTCTGCGTCTGACCGCGCCAGCTGAACCAGACCTGGTGCATCACAGGGCTGAAAACGGAAAAAAGAACGGCCACCTTGATCAGGGTCGAGCTTGTCAGCCGGTTCAGGTTGACGTCGAGCTCAAAGAGGTTCAAGCTGGTCTGTCTTGCGAGCCAGGGCGCGAAACCGGAGATGGCTCCCGCGCCCACGGCGGTGACCGCATCTCCGTTGCAGCAATACATCAGGCCGATCGCGCTTGAGGCAATCGCTATGCCGATCGCGCCGGTCTCCACGAAGATCAGCACGAACACCAGTCGCAGACCGCTCGGCAGATAGATCCAGTCGACCCCCTCGGAGTAGCCAAGTCGGGAGAAAAGGAAGCTGTTGATCTGAAAAAGCAGAAAGTAGGCTATTGCCGTTGCCGCAATGACGGTGGCATTCTTGAAATTTGACAACTGTCCCCCCTTGAACCAGGCGTGAACCAAAGCATCCGACGCGGCCGTCGTCCTGCTGGATCCTTGTCCTGCTTCAATGGTGGCAGTTTGTCCCGGTGCCGTCTATCCCCCATTTGGGGGATATGAGGACTAGCGCGCCACCGCCTTGGACAGGCAGCGCCCCAGCGCGGTGAAGTAATTGAGGGCCTCGGGGGTGGGTACGACGTACTTGACACGGTTGTCGATGTCATCGACTTCAAGCGCAATCAGCCCCTTTTTTCGCAACGCCTTGAGTCGCCGGTGGGCGGTCGAGGCAGAGATTCCAGGCACCATGTCCATCGCCTGCAGCACGGTCACCTGCTGTTTTCCCTGCCAGCTGGCGGCAAGAAGATTCATCATTCTTTCCTCGACCGCGTCGATGTCGGGGAAACCCGGCAGCGTACGAATCGATTGCACCAGGTTGAGAAACTTCAGGTAGGTCAGCGATGATTTGGTAGGACTTCTCATGGCTCCAATGATAACCAATTTCGGAAATGTTGTGCGCCTGGTGCGCAGGTCTGCCGTCAGCGCTCAAGCGCCGACCCACTCACATTCGCAGGTGAAATGGCGCAGGTACTGGGGTTGCTTGGTGATTCGCACGCCGCGGATGCTGGCGGCCCGCTGCTTGACTTCGTCGATCACTTCGGCCGCGTAGTCGAAGTGCGACTGGGTGTACATGCGACGCGGAAACGCGAGCCGCACCAGTTCCATGCTGTGGTAGGTCTCGCTGCCGTCAGCCAGGCGTTTGCCGAACATCACGGAGCCGATTTCAACGCCGCGAATACCCCCTTCCAGGTACAGCGCATTGCACAGGGCCCAGGCCGGGTAATGCTGCACCGGCATGTTCGGCAGCACGGTCCGGGCATCGATATAGACCGCGTGACCGCCGGTCGGCTTGACGAACCCGACGCCCGACGCCTGCAGGCGCTCGCCCAGGTACTCGGCGGTGCGCAGCCGGTAGCGCAGGTAGTCCTCCTGCATGCCCTCCTCCAGCCCCACGGCCAGCGCCTCCAGATCGCGCCCGGCCAACCCGCCGTACGTGGGAAATCCTTCGGTCATGATCAACACGTTGCGCACCGCGTCCATCCACTCCTCGCTGCGCAGCACGATGAAGCCTCCGATGTTCACCATGCCATCCTTCTTGGCGCTCATGGTGCAGCCGTCGGCGTAGGAAAACATCTCCTTCACGATGTCGCGTATCGCCCAATCCTGGTAGCCGGGCTCGCGCATCTTGATGAACATCGCATTCTCGGCAAAGCGGCAGACGTCCATGATGAACGGCTTGCGATGGCGTTTGAGCACGGCCGCATAGGCGCGGATGTTGGCCATCGAGACCGGCTGGCCGCCGCCGGTATTGTTGGTGACTGTGATCATGCCAAAAGGAATGCGTTCTCCCTCGGCCTGCAGCAGCGCCTCGACCCGGTCCAGGTCGATATTGCCCTTGAACGGATAGATCAGCGCCGGCTGCAGCCCTTCGGCGATCACCAGGTCGACCGCCTCGACACCGATGTATTCGAGGTTCGCGCGGGTGGTGTCGAAATGCGAATTATTGGGCACCAGGTCGCCCTTCTTGCAGACCGCGGTAAACAGCACTTTTTCGGCCGCGCGTCCCTGGTGGGTCGGCACGAAGTACTTCATGCCGGTAATGCTTTGGATCACCGCTTCAAGCCGGTAGAAACTGCGCGCGCCGGCGTAGCTCTCGTCGCCTTCCATGATCGCGCCCCACTGGCGCGAGGACATGGCGCCGGTACCGGAATCGGTCAACCAGTCGATCAGCACATCTTCTGCGCGCAGCTTGAAAACATTGAGTCTGGCGTCTTCCAGCAGTTGTTCACGCTCGGGCCGCGTTGTCATGCGGATGGGCTCGATGCTTTTGATGCGAAACGGTTCAATCAGGGTCTTGGGCATGGCAATACGGGAAAATTAGGAGGTAAGGACGCGAAGTTATCACCGCTGAAATCACCGTGGTGTCGGCTATTGCCAACAGATTGAAAATATTTTGGGCAAGCCAACGATAATCACACTGCTTAGCCTGGAATCAAACCGGTTGATGCTTTCACCCTAGGAGTACGAGATGGCAAAAGGTCAGCAAAACAGCAACAAGATGGTCAAGAAACCGAAGAAAGACACGGCGCCCGCAAAGCCGGTCTCGGCCGACGCAGTGCGTCCGACCGTGACCACCGTGGTAGCGGCGCGCGGAAAGCTGAAAAACGCCCCCAGCAAAGGCTAGCGCGATCGCCCGGCCCGATGCAGTTGAGCGCGCCGGCGGATCAACTCACGCTGCTGTATGCGGATGATGCGCTGCTGGTGCTGGACAAACCGGCGGGCCTGCTATCGGTGCCCGGACGTGGCCCCGACAAGCAGGATTGCCTGAGTCGAAGGGCGCAAGCCCTCTATCCCGATGCGCAGATCGTGCACCGGCTCGACATGGCCACCTCGGGTCTGATGGTCATGGCGCGCGGCGCGGCGGCGCAACGCAAGCTCAACCAGGCCTTCGCCGAGCGCCGCGTCCGCAAGCGCTACGTCGCGGTCGCCGACGGACGAGCGCAGGCATCCGCTGACGACTGGGCTGTGATCAGTCTGCCGATCGGCCTGGATTGGCCGAACCGCCCCTTGCGCGTCATCGATGCGGAAAATGGCAAGCCCAGCGAGACACGGTGGCGCCTGCTCTCGCACAATGAAACCGCGGGCACCAGCCGGCTCGAACTCGAGCCGGTGACCGGACGATCACACCAGTTGCGCGTCCATCTGCAGGCAGTTGGGCACGCGATCCTCGGGGACGCGCTCTATGGCAGCCCGAGAACACAGGCGATGGCGAGCCGGCTGCTGCTGCACGCAAGTTCAATCGAATTCAGGCACCCGGTCAGTGACGAAACCATGCGCTTTGCGTGCAGCGCGGCTTTTTGACCCGCCTTGTTCCTATTCGACCCGCGTCACCGAGACCGGCTTGAAGCCCAGGTCCGCCGCCTTGCCTTTGCGCGCGCGCGCCGCCCTGGCGTTGTTCAGGCTGCGGATCTCCAGCGTCTCCTCGCGCTGTTTGCCGCCACGCCCGATGCCCTCGATTCGGACGCTGCGCGTGTACGCCGCGGCGCCGGCCAGGCTGTCCTTGTCCTGCAGATCGATCAGCATCAGCCCTCGCCCGCCATTGTTCATCAGCTTCAGTTCGCCGATCTCGAAGGTCAGGACGCGTCCGCCAACCGACGCGCAAGCGACATGCGTGGCCGGCGGCCACGACGTTGGGCCACAGGCCACCGGCGAGGGACGACACAGCATCTCGCCCGGATTGCAAGCAACGAAGGACTTGCCGGCCTTGAGCCTTGATGTCATGTTCTCGACGGCGGCGATGAAGCCGTAGCCACCCGAACTGCTCAACAGCAGCGTGGCATCGGCAGGGCCTGCAAAGTAATAGAGCAACTGCGTACCGGTTTCGAGCTCCAGCAGACTGGTGATCGGCTGACCGTCGCCGCGCGCGCCAGGCAACTGCGCGACAGCCACCGAATAGACCCTGCCGTTGTTGCCAAAGGCCAGCAGCGTGTCCACGGTGCGGCACTCGAAGGTGGCGTACAGCGCGTCGCCCGCCTTGAACGCAAAACTCACCGCCTCATGGCCATGCGCTTTCTGCACCCGGACCCAGCCCTTTTCGCTGACCACCACAGTCACCGGCTCGTCCGCCACCCTGACCTCCAGAACCGCCCTTTTTTCGGCCAGGATCAGGGTCCGGCGCGGATCCGAAAAGGTCTTTGCATCGGTCTCGATTTCCCTGATCATCAGCCGGCGCAGCGCCGCCGGACTGGAAAGAATCTCCTGCAGCTTTTTCTGCTCATCCAGCAATGTCGAGAGTTCCTGCTCGATCCTGATCGCCTCGAGCCGGGCCAGCTGGCGCAGCCGTATTTCCAGAATATCCTCGGCCTGCCGCTCGGAAAGGCCAAAACGGGCGATCAGCGCTGCCTTCGGCTCGTCGGAGCGGCGAATGATCGCAATCACCTCGTCGATATTGAGCAGTACAAGCTGGCGCCCCTGCAGAATATGGATGCGGTCCAGCACCTTTTTAAGACGATATTGACAGCGACGCTCGATCGTGGTCTGCCGAAACGCAATCCATTCGGTCAGCATTTGCCGCAATGACTTCTGCACCGGTCGGCCGTCGAGGCCGATCATCGTGAGGTTGACGGGCGTCGAGGTCTCGAGGCTGGTGTGGGCCAACAGCGTCGTGATCAGCTCCTGCTGGGCAATCCTGCTGGTCTTGGGCTCGCAGACAAGACGCACGGCTGCATCCTTGCTGGATTCATCGCGGACCCCGTCGAGCACCGACAGAACCGCTGCCTTCAACTGGTTTTGCTCCGGCGACAGCGCCTTTTTTGCCGCCTTGATCTTGGGATTGGTCAACTCCTCGATCTCTTCGAGCACCCGCTGCGTGCTAACGCCAGGCGGCAACTCCGTCACCACCAGTTGCCACTGACCGCGCGCAAGTTCCTCGATTTTCCAGCGCGCGCGCACCTTGAGCGAGCCGCGCCCGCTGCGATAGGCCTCGGCGATCTCGTCGGCAGTGCTGGTGATTTGCCCGCCGCCGGGATAGTCGGGGCCGGCAATGATGGCCAGCAGCTCGTCCTGGCCCATTTGCGGCGTCTTGATCAGCGCGATACAGGCATCGGCCACCTCGCGCAGGTTGTGGCTCGGAATCTCGGTCGCCAGCCCGACCGCAATGCCGCTGGCGCCGTTCAGCAGAACAAAGGGCAAACGACCCGGCAGCAAGCGAGGCTCCTCGGTCGAGCCATCGTAGTTGGCACCAAAGTCAATGGTGCCCTCGTCGATCTCATCGAGCAGCAAGCCGGTGATCTTCGCCAGCCTTGCCTCGGTGTAGCGCATCGCCGCGGCACCGTCGCCGTCCCTGGAGCCGAAGTTGCCCTGGCCGTCAATCAAGGGATAGCGTTGACTGAAATCCTGCGCCATGCGCACCAAGGCATCGTAAGCCGCCTGGTCGCCGTGCGGATGAAAACGACCCAGCACATCGCCCACCACGCGCGCGCATTTGACCGGCATGGCGCCCACGTTGCCGTTGTTCCCGCCAAAGCCCAAACCCATGCGCGACATCGAGTACAAAATGCGCCGCTGCACCGGTTTTTGGCCGTCACAGACATCCGGCAGCGCGCGTCCCTTGACGACACTCAGCGCGTATTCAAGGTAGGCCCGCTGGGCGTAGGTGGCCAGATTGAGCTGACTATCGTCATCGGGTGAGACGGGAACGAGATCGAGGGTTGCTTGGTCGGTCATGGGCTTGGTTGACTTGTTGTTGTTCGGTTCAAAATTACGGTTCGACGACACGACGGCGCTTGCCAATGGGGCGTCTTCCTCATGCTGGAGTACCAGAAATCGTCAGCCGCCCCACAGGCCATCACCTTCGGGCTACTTTGGCATCGGGAATCCATTTGCTCGTGTGCTTTATCGATCAGATCATTCTCAATTGATCTTGAACTTCGGTTGTTGAAAATTTCCGCGCGAATGCGTACCACGACCTGGCGCAGTGGCTGGGTGTGGCGACCGACGACTTCTGGTACTCCAGTCTGAGGAGGGCGCCATACTCGCCCGCTTCGCCAAGCGCACCACTGACAAACAAAGCCCCACTGATAAATAAAGCCGCTTCAAAACTACACATCAATCTCGACCGAATCCCCATGGAGTTCCATCAGTTCGCGCCGCGCTCCCGCTTCGCCCTTGCCCATCAGCTTGGTGATCAGCGCCTCGGTGGCAGCAAAGTCGATCGCGCCGAGCGCCACCGGCAGCAGCCGGCGCGTGTCAGGATTGAGCGTGGTGTCCCACAATTGCTCAGCGTTCATTTCACCCAGACCCTTGAAGCGGCTGATGCTCCAGGCGGTCTCGCGCACGCCCTCCTTGCGCAGCTTGTCCAGGATGGCGGTCAGTTCGCCCTGGTCGAGCGCATAGGCCTTGGAGGCCGGTTTCTTGCCGCGCGCCGGCGCATCGACCCGAAACAGCGGCGGACGCGCCACGAACACGTGGCCGGTCTCGATCAGCTTTGGGAAATGCCGGAAGAACAGGGTCAGCAGCAAGACCTGAATATGTGAGCCATCCACATCGGCATCCGACAGGATGCAGACCTTGCCATAGCGCAACCCGCTCATGTCCGGCGTGTCGTCGGGGCCATGCGGATCGACGCCGATGGCCACCGCAATATCGTGAATCTCGTTGTTCGCAAAGAGGCGATCGCGCTCGACTTCCCAGGTGTTGAGCACCTTGCCGCGCAGCGGCAGGATCGCCTGACTCTCCTTGTCGCGTCCCATCTTGGCGCTGCCGCCGGCTGAATCGCCTTCGACCAGGAAGACCTCGTTGTGCGCCAGGTCCCGACTTTCGCAGTCGGTCAGTTTTCCAGGCAGCACCGCGACGCCGGAACCCTTGCGCTTCTCGACCTTTTGCCCCGCCTTCTGCCGCGTCTGCGCCGCCTTGATGGCCAGCTCGGCCAGCTTCTTTCCATACTCGACGTGCTGGTTCAACCAGAGTTCCAGCGCCGGGCGCACAAAACTCGAGACCAGGCGAACCGCATCGCGCGAGTTCAGGCGCTCCTTGATCTGCCCCTGAAACTGCGGATCCAGGACTCTGGCCGACAGCACATAGCTGGCCCGCGCAAAGACGTCTTCCGGCAGCAGCTTGACGCCCTTGGGCAACAGCGCGTGCAGTTCGACAAAGCTTCTGACCGCCGAAAACAGGCCGTCGCGCAGGCCGCTTTCATGGGTGCCACCGTCATGGGTCGGTATCAGGTTGACATAGCTTTCGCGCACGGTCGGCCCGTCTTCGGTGAAAGCGACGCACCAGAGCGCACCTTCGCCCTCGGCGAAATGATCACTCTGGGCGTCGGCAAAGCCCTCGCCCTCGAACATCGGAATCACGGGTTCGCCATGCAGTGTCTGCGCCAGATAGTCGCGCAGTCCACCCTTGAAAGTCCAGTGCTGGGTCTCCTTCGCCGCCTCGTTGACCAGCGTGACGGTGACGCCGGGCATCAGCACCGCCTTGCTGCGCAGAAGATGCGCCAGTTGTCCGAGCGGCAGCGCCAGTGTCTCGAAGTACTTTGCATCGGGCCAGACACGCACGCAGGTGCCCGACTTGCGCTCGCCGTCGAGCTGCTTTCGCAGCTGCAGCGGTTCGATCACCTCGCCGCCCGAAAACACCAGACGCGCCACCATGCCCTCACGGTAGGTCGTGACTTCGAGCCGCGATGCCAGCGCATTGGTCACGCTCACTCCGACCCCATGCAATCCACCGGAGAAACTATAGGCGCCCCCTTTGCCCTTGTCGAACTTGCCGCCCGCATGCAGGCGGGTGAAGACCAGTTCGATCA
>JBMOJJ010000320.1:0-4187 GCA_049315845.1 Rhodoferax sp. | reverse complement strand
AAGAAAGCGGCAAATCCGCTGCACATCCGTATAACTTCGCAAACCCCGTTTCAATCCCTGATGGCCACCCAAATTCCCCCGCCTTTGGCCACCTCAAATTCCCCCACCCTGAGCGCGGCGAGATGACGGGTTAAACCCTGTTGTTTTGCTGGTTCGGTCAGGGCGCCGCATCCAATCGGCTGTACGGCACCTTCGAGGTTCTGCCGCGATACGTGCCGGATGCCGGCAACACGTCCACGGACTGAGTCGAGGTAGCAGCGTCCCAAGAACTAGCAACTCACCAAGATACTCGCTCCTGCGGTGGCGATCTGCTCGTCCTGGGCGGGCAGGACGCCCGACACACCAATAGCGCCAATGATTTCGCCATGGTAGATGAGGGGTACCGCACCCTGCAACGGCGTATTGTTGTCGACCGCAGCCAGGGCAAAGCGGCCACCATTGATGGCATCTTCCATTGATTTGGAAGGTCGCCTGTAGCGCATCGCCGTTCTTGCCTTGCCTTGTGATACCTCGGCACTGGCAATGTGCGCGCCGTCAAGGCGCTGCAGATAAAGAAGATTGGTTCCGTCGTCAACGATTGCGATGCTGACCTTCCAGTCGTTCCTGAGGGCCTCCGCTTCCGCAGCGGCGGCGATGGATTTGGCCACCTTCAGGCTGAGGCAGTATTTGCTTGCCAGTTCCAGGGTTTGTTGCGCTTCGTTCATTTTCCATTCGCCTTGCTGTGACTGCTTCACGCGACATTCGTCTGCCGTCTGAGCTTGTCCCGAAGGAAATTCAGTGCAGGCCAAAACAGCATGATCAGGGCCAGTGTCGTGATGGTTCCCACCAACGGGTTGGACCAGAAGACCCCTAGACCGCCTTTGGATCCCATCATCGTCTGCCGAAACGAGGCCTCGGCCCGGTCGCCCAGCACCAAAGACAACACCAAGGGCGCGAGCGGATAGTCCAGTTTCTTGAGGACATACCCGATCACTCCGAACAACAACATGAACCACACATCGAGCATCACACCGTGAACGGTGAACGCGCCTATCGCACAGACAACAATGATGATCGGCGCAATGATGGCGAAAGGGATCCGCAGAATCGCTGCAAACAAGGGCACTGTGCTAAGCACGATGACCAGACCCACAATATTCGACAGGTACATGCTGGCGATCAAACCCCAGACAAATTCCTTTTGCTCGACAAACAGCATCGGCCCGGGCTGAAGCCCCCACACCATGAGTCCGCCCAGCAGCACTGCTGCGGTTGCGGAGCCCGGAATACCCAGCGCAAGCATGGGCAGCAATGCGGCGGTTCCAGAAGCATGCGCGGCCGTTTCGGGTGCAATAACCCCTTCCAGTTGCCCGGTCCCGAACTTGTCGCCATTCTTGGAAAACTTTTTGGCAATGCCGTAGCCCATGAACGAAGCCGCGGTCGCGCCGCCGGGCGTGATGCCCATCCAGCAACCGATGACTGCGCTGCGAATGATGGTGAGCCAGTATTTTGGCAATTGCTTCCAGGTCTGCCACACCACTTTGGCGTTGATGTTGGCGTGCTTGCCTTCAAACGCAAGACCTTCTTCCATGCTGAGCAGGATCTCGCCAACACCAAACAGGCCGATGACGACGATCAGGAATTCAATGCCGCGCAACAGGTCTGACAAGCCAAAGGTCATCCGCAACTCACCACTCACGGAGTCCATACCAATGGCTGCCAAGCCAAAGCCCAGCATCATGGAGATGATGTTCTTGAATGGATCCTTGCCTGTGCCAACAAAGCTGCAGAAGGTGAGCAGGAAGACGGCAAAAAGTTCAGGTGGTCCGAATTTCAGGGCGAATTTGGCCACCATCGGTGCCAGAAAAGTAATCAGCAAGACCGACACGAACGCGCCCAGGAAGGAACCTGTGAAGGATGCGGTGAGGGCTTCCCCCGCACGCCCCTGCTGCGCCAGCGGATAGCCATCGAAAGTGGTCGCAACCGAATGGGTCTCACCGGGGATGTTGAACAGCACCGAAGTGATCGCGCCGGCGAACAGCGATCCCCAGTAAATGCACGACAGCATGATGATGGCGGAGGTGGGCGCCATGGTAAAGGTTAGCGGCAGCAGAATTGCCACACCGTTGGGGCCGCCCAGGCCCGGCAACACGCCAATGACAACGCCCAGCACAATGCCAATCATCATCATGCCAAGGTTGTACCAGGTCATGGCGACAGAAAAGCCCTGGAACAAGGAATTCAGTTCATCCACTTGAAGTCTCTCCGGTATCTGTTTCAGGTTCCAAACAAAGCTCTCAGCGGCCCTTGCGGGAGTGGGACCTTGAACTGGATTTCAAACATCCAAAACAGAACTGCATTGACACCCACACTGACAGCAAAGGTCTTGGCCCAGCTGCTCTTGTCCATCACGCGCATGAATCCGGCAATAAAGACAGTTGACGCGATGTAGATCCCAGCCAATTGAATGCCCAGCACGTAGATCGTCGTCGGTATCAGCACTGCCAGCACCAGCTTGAACTTCTCCCCGGAGACGAACACCTCACTTCTGCCTTGCGCGCTCTTGAACGCCCTCAGCGCGACAACGAAGCTGGCGATACAAAGAATGGCACCGATGCGAAAAGGGAAGTAGCCGGATTCGGGACCATCACTGGCCCAACCGGCGCCGATCTTGAAGTTGTCGACCATCATGACGACGCCCAGTGCGAAGATCACGATGGCCGTAACCACTTCCATTGCATTTCGCGTCATCGCGCCGCGCTGTGCCCGTCTCTGCGTATGCCTCATGATGAGCTCACTGGAAATTATTTCTTGGCAAATCCGGCTTCGTTCATCAGCTTGTTATGAAATGCCTCGTCCTTTTCCAGGAACTTGACGAAATCAGGGCCCATCAGGAAGACGTCCTTGAGAGCCTGCTTGGCCAGGTAATCCTTCCACTCAGGCGTTGCGACCACCTTTTTCAACAAGTCAGCATAGAACGCCGCTTGCTCGGCCGTTGTTCCTGGTGGAATAAAGAAGCCGCGCAGCATCTGGTACTCAACATCAACGCCCAGCTCTTTGCAGGTGGGAATATCTGCCCAGGACTGGGTCTTGGTGACCTTTTCCTTGTAGACCATGCGCTGGGCGGAGAACACGCACAGCGCACGGACCTGGTCTGCGCGCCATTCAGAAACATTTTCACTTGGATTGTTCACATTGGAGTCAATGTGCTTGCCAACCAGCTGCGTTGCCGCCTCGGCGCCGCTCTTGTAGGGGATATAGGTGAATTTTGTCCCGGCGACCTTGTCCACTGCCACCGTGATGATGTGGTCTTCGCGCTTGGATCCGGTGCCTCCCATCTTGAAGGTGCCCGGAGCTGCCGCCTTGACGGCGGCAAGGTATTCCTTGGGCGTCTTGTAGGGCGTTTCTGCATTGACCCAAAGCAGGAACTCATCGAGTGCGATCATGCCCACCGGGTTCAAATCCCGCCAGTTGAATGGCAGGTTGACGGCAACCGGCAGCGTGTAGATCGCCGAAAACGCCGCCATCAGCTTATGGGGGTCGCCCTTGGACTCCTTGACGTCCATGATGCCTTCAGCACCGCTGGCACCGGACTTGTTCATGACCATGATGGGCTGTTTCATCAGGTGGTGTTTCACCACGATCCCCTGAATCGTGCGCGCCATCTGGTCAGCGGCGCCGCCGGCCCCGGCGGGTACGATGATTTCGACTGTCTTTGTGGGTTGCCACTGGGCGTGCGCAGGGTTTGCAGCGGCACAGGCCAGCAACGTCAAGGCAAGGGCAGTATTGTTCAGGCCGGAAGTTGATGATTTCATAGTTGTCTCCTCTTCAAGAATTACATGTTTCAACGAAATGCTTCATTGCAGCATTGACACCACCGGGATGATGAGGAGTCCCTGATAAAGCCAGCCCCATCTCCACACCAGCGAGCGTTCCCATCAGCATCAGCTCGTTGAAATCGCCAAGATGACCAATGCGAAACACCTTGCCTGCAAGTTTGGACAACCCGACGCCCAGTGACATGTCAAAGTTGTCCAGCACAATTTTCCGGAACTTGTCCGCGTCATGCCCCTCTGGCATCATGACGGCCGTGAGTGATGAACTCTGGGCGGCTGGATTCGCACAGAAAACTTCAAGTCCCCATGCCTCGACGGTGCGCCGCGTCGCCTGAGCGATCCTTCGTCGTTTCGCCTGAAAGTCCTGCGAGG
>JBMOJJ010000319.1:0-4188 GCA_049315845.1 Rhodoferax sp. | reverse complement strand
ACCTTCGACGACCTGGACCCGAAGGCGGCCGAGGCGGTCGACCATATCCTGGCGCGTGCCAAGGCGCATGGCGTGGTCGCTGGCATCCACAACGGCAGCCCGGAGGCCGCGCTCAAACGCATCGCCAAGGGCTTCCGGTTTGTCACGATCAGTTCGGACGCGCGCCTGATGACTGCCGGTGCCCAAGCGGTGCTCGCCAAGATGCGCGCCGCAGGATAGAACACGCTTTAGGAAGAAGACCATGAAGATTGGATTCATCGGCCTTGGCATCATGGGCACGCCGATGGCGCTGCCGCAGACCGCTAACGCAGCCCAGCTGATGCAGGCCTGCGCCGCCGACGGTATGGCGGAGCTGGATCATTCCGCGCTGCTGCGTGCGCTGGAGCTGATGTCCAGCCACGAAGTGGCCTGAGGCGACCCGGCAGGCGGTAGGTCAGGCGCGGCCGCCGGCTATCGGGCATCGCTGGCTGCGATCCATTGACACAAAGAAAAAGGAGCTTCCCGATGACAGATTCCTACCTTGGATTTGCCAACTCGACAATCGGTTCGCGCATTGCCGCGATGCTGGGTCTGCCCCAGCCGCTGCCCTTGGAGCGCTACCGAGCCGAGCAACCGGTGGTCAGCGGCGGCGTGCTCGTCGGCGGTGCTGGCGCGGCGCAACTGCTGCCATCACTTGCCGCGTGCTTCAGATCGATGCAGGTGCAGACCGTCGCACATCGCGGCCTGCCGCAGTGGATGCAGGTCGCCAACCAGGCCGGTCTGATGACCGGGCGCTGGGGTGTGCAGGACAAGTCGGGCGAGAAGGTGAAGGCGCTGGTGTTTGACGCCACCGGCTTGCGCGACAGCGCAGAGGCCGACACGCTGTACCAGTTTTTTCACGACGCGGCCCGCTCGGTGCTGCCCTGCGGGCGCGTGCTGGTGTTGGGTCGCCCACCCGAGGCCTGCGCCACGCCGCGCCAGGCAACCATGCAACGCGCGCTCGAGGGCCTGACCCGTTCGCTGGCCAAGGAACTCAAGCGCGCCATCGCGGTGCAACTGGTCTATGTCGCCGAAGGCGCCGAGGACCAGTTGGAGAGCACGCTGCGCTTTCTGCTGTCACCGCGCTGCGCCTATGTGTCGGGCCAGGTCGTGCGCATTGGCGTTCCGTCCGATCCCGCTGCGGTGGCGATCGACTGGTCCAAACCCCTGCAGGGCAGGAAGATTCTGGTCACCGGGGCCTCGCGCGGCATTGGCGCTGCCATTGCCGAGGTGATGGCGCGCGATGGCGCGCAGCTCATTTGTCTGGACGTGCCCCAGGCGCAGGCCGGTCTGGAGGAGATTGCCAGCCGCCTGGGCGCCAGGACCATGGCGCTGGACATCGGCTCGGCGGATGCACCGAAGGCGCTGGTCGACGCCGCGCTGGCCGACGGTGGCTGGGATGTGCTGGTGCACAACGCGGGCATCACGCGCGACAAGACGATCGCCAACATGAAGGAGCACCTGTGGCAGGCGGTGGTCAATGTCAACCTGTCGGCGCAGGAGCGCATCAATGACGCGATGCTGGAGTCCGGCGCGCTCAAGGCCGGAGCGCGCATTGTCTGCGTATCGTCGATTTCGGGCATTGCCGGCAATCTGGGCCAGTCCAATTACGCGCTGTCCAAGGCCGGAGTCATCGGCATGGTGCAGAGCATGGCGCCGATACTGGCCAGCAAAGGCATCACGATCAATGCCGTGGCGCCCGGATTTATCGAGACGCAGATGACCGCTGCCGTGCCCTTTGCGATCCGCGAAGCGGGCCGTCGCATGAATTCCATGGGGCAGGGCGGCCAGCCGGTGGACGTGGCCGAGGCGATAGCCTGGTTTGCAAGCCCCGCATCAGCCGGCCTGACCGGCAATGTGCTGCGTGTCTGCGGCCAGAGCCTGATCGGGGCCTGACCATGAAAGCCGTTGAAATCACCGAAACACCCGGTTTTGGCGCTGGGCCGCCCCAAGCCAAAACAGCCCCCTCGGGGGGCAGCGCAGTACGCGAAGCGACAAGCGTGGAGGCCATTGGCCTTGCGGCCACCTTTTTTCGAGCACTGGGGACCGGCAGCAAGCGCCCGGGCCTGATCACGGCGCTGCCGAAGGTGGAACTGGCATTGCCACGGGTGCTGCTCGACGCGCAGCACATTGCCCGCTACCGACAGTTGTGCGGATTCAACGACGCGCAGGGTGTGCCGCTGATCTATCCGCAACTGCTCACATTTCCCCTGGTGACGGCCTATGTCATTTCGCCCGCATGTCCCTGGCCCGCGCTGGGCACGGTCCATCTGGCGAACGCCATCACGCAGCAGCGCGCGTTGAGCGCCGGCGATGAAGTCCGGGTCGAACTGGCTAGCGGCGACCTGTTCAGCCACGACAAAGGCCAGGTCTTCACCCTGAAGCTGCGCATCCTGCGCGGCGGGGAACTGGTCTGGAGCGCGACCCAGAGCCTGCTTCGCGTGGGTGTCCAGCAGACCTTCGGGACGCCCTACACCAGTCAGATTGGATCGGACGCCGCCTTGTCGTGCCAGGCCGAGTTTTCCGCCGGTGCCGATATCGGACGCCGCTACGGCGCCGTCTCCGGCGACCGCAACCCGATCCACATGTCAGTGTTGACGGCCAGGCTGTTCGGTTTCAAACGGGCGATAGCGCACGGCATGTGGACCAGCGCCAGGGCGCTGTCGTGCCTGCTGCCGTCCGAGCCTCTGGAGCAGGCCGCGCTGGCGGTCGAGTTCAAGACGCCGCTGCTGCTGCCCGGCCGGGCCTCGTTATGGAGTACCCGCTCAAGCCGGGGAGCGCTGTTCGAGGTGCGCGACCCGACCGGCCAGCGCCCCCATTTGCGCGGACAGCTGAGCTGCTGAAGCGCCAATCACCCCCCTTCGACCGAAGTCCATTTTCAGAGACGGAACCACAGCATGAACAGCATTCGTCGCGTCGCCATCCTGGGCGGCAATCGCATCCCTTTCGCGCGCTCCAACAGCGCCTACTCGCAGGCCTCCAACCAGGAGATGCTGACCGCCACGCTGCAGGGCCTGGTAGACCGCTTCAATCTGCACGGAGAGCGCTTGGGCGACGTGGCAGGCGGTGCGGTGATGAAGCATTCGCGCGATTTCAACCTGGTGCGCGAGTGCGTGCTGTCGACCACGCTGGCGCGCGAGACGCCGGCCTTCGACCTGCAGCAGGCCTGCGGCACCGGGCTGGAGGCGGCGATCGTCGTGGCCAACAAGATTGCGCTGGGCCAGATCGAGTGCGGTATCGCGGGCGGTGTCGATACCACCTCGGATGCGCCGATCGCGCTGAACGAGAAGCTGCGCAGGATTCTGCTCGACCTGTCGCGCGCCAAGAGCGCCTCACAACGCCTGGCTGTGGCATCGCGCTTTCGTCCGGCCATGCTGCTGAAACCCTCCTTGCCTAGCAATGGCGAACCGCGCACCGGCTTTTCGATGGGCGAGCATGCCGAACAGATGGCGCGACAGTGGGGCATCGCGCGGGAAGCGCAGGACGAACTGGCCTTGAAGAGCCACCAGAACCTGGCGCGCGCCTTTTCGGAAGGCTTCTTCACCGACCTGATGACGCCGTTCAAGGGCGTGACGCGGGACAACAACCTGCGCGCCGACCTGAGCATCGAGAAACTGCGTTCCCTCAAGCCCGTCTTCGACAGGAAAGTGGCGCCGGGCCAGGGCACGCTCACCGCCGGCAATTCGACACCGCTGACCGACGGCGCCTCGGCCGTGCTGCTGGCCAGCGAAGAATGGGCTGGCGAGCGCAATCTGCCGGTGCTGGCTTACCTCACGTTCAGCGAAGTCGCGGCCGTGGATTTCTTCGACCGGAAGGAAGGGCTGCTGATGGCGCCGGCCTATGCGGTGCCGCGCATGCTGGCGCGCGCTAGGCTGACACTGCAGGACTTTGATTTCTACGAAATTCACGAAGCGTTTGCGGCGCAGGTCCTGTGCACGCTCAGTGCCTGGCAGGACAAGGCGTTCTGCAAAGAGCGCCTGGGGCTGGCCAAGCCGATGGGCAAGATCGACATGAAGAAGCTCAACGTCAATGGCGGCTCGCTCGCCGCGGGGCATCCGTTTGCCGCCACCGGCGGGCGCATCGTGGCCACGCTGGCGAAGCTGCTGGCGCAAAAAGGGTCGGGTCGCGGCCTGATCTCGATCTGCGCCGCCGGCGGCCAGGGCGTGGTTG
>JBMOJJ010000318.1:0-4199 GCA_049315845.1 Rhodoferax sp. | reverse complement strand
TCAAGGCCAAGGCCAGCAAGGCCAAGCAGGCCCAGAGCCGGGTCAAGGCGCTGGACCGGATGGAGAAGATCGCGCCGCTGTTGGCCGAGGCGGACTTCACCTTTGAGTTCAAGGAGCCCGCCAATCTTCCGAACCCGATGCTGGCGATGCAGGGCGTGAGCTTTGGCTACCCGGCGCCGGCCGACGCGCCCGCGGGAACACCGCCCACGGTGATTGTCAACAACGTCAGCCGCTCGGTGCTGGCGGGTCAGCGCATTGGCATCCTGGGCGCCAACGGCCAGGGCAAATCGACGCTGGTGAAAACCGTGGCCCATGCGCTGGCGCCGATTGGCGGTGAACTGACTGAAGGCAAGGGGCTGAACGTCGGCTATTTCGCACAGCAGGAACTCGACGTGCTGCGCCCGTTGGACACTCCGTTGGAGCACATGATACGGCTCGCGAAGGAGATGACGCTGGCCGGCAAGATCGGCGGCCAGGCGACGCGCGAGCAGGACCTGCGAAGTTTCCTGGGCACCTTCAATTTCGGCGGCGACATGGTCAAGCAGGCGGTCGGCAGCATGAGCGGCGGCGAGAAGGCGCGCCTGGTGCTGTGCATGATCGTGTGGCAGCGCCCCAACCTGCTACTGCTCGATGAGCCGACCAACCATCTCGATCTGGCAACGCGCGAAGCGCTTTCGATGGCGCTGAACGAGTTTGAAGGCACGGTGATGCTGGTCAGCCACGACCGTGCGCTGTTGCGCGCCGTCTGCGACGAATTCTGGATGGTCTCGCGCGGCGGCGTGGCGCCATTTGACGGCGACCTTGACGACTACCAGCGCTACCTGCTCGATGAAGCCAAGCGCCAGCGCGAGGCGATCAGGGAGGCCAGCAGCAACGCTGCCAAGGCCGAACGCAAAGCCCTTGCGGCAGCCCCGGCGCCAGCAAAGAACCGACCAGCGCCGAAAGGCTCGCTCAAGCGTCAACTCGAGGAGGTCGAAGCGCGCATGTCGGTGCTCAATCTGGAGGGCGCGGCACTGGAAGCCCATCTCGGCAATTCCCCGCTGGTGGCGGAAATTGCCGAGCTTGGCCGGCGCCTGAAAATCGTCAACGACGAACTGCAGGGCCTGGAAGAGCAATGGCTGGCAGTCTCCAGCCAGTTGGAAACCAGCACGACCTGACTCGCGCCGGCCCGGGCCAACGCCCTCAACCCATGTGCAAACCGCCATTCACCGAGAAGTCGGCGCCGGTCGAGTAGCTGCCCTCGTCCGATGCCAGCCATGCGATGATGGACGCGATTTCACTCGGCTCGCCGAGCCGTTTGACGGGCACGGTGGCGATGATCTTGTCCAGCACGTCCTGGCGGATCGCCTTCACCATGTCGGTGCCGATGTAGCCCGGGCTCACCGTGTTGACCGTGATGCCCTTGGTGGCCAGTTCCTGCGCCAGCGCCATGGTAAAGCCGTGCATGCCCGCTTTGGCGGCCGAATAATTAGTCTGGCCCGCCTGGCCCTTGGCGCCGTTCACGGACGAGATATTGATGATCCGGCCCCATCCCTTTTCCACCATGTCGGCCACCACCTGCTTGGTGACATTGAACATCGAATTGAGGTTGGTTTCGATCACCGCGTCCCAGTCCTCGCGCGACATCTTGATGAACATCCGGTCGCGCGTGATGCCCGCGTTGTTGACCAGCAGGTCGATCGTTCCGTGCTCCGCCTTGGTCTTGGCAAACGCTTCGACGGTCGAATCCCAGTCGCCGACGTTGCCGACCGAGGCATAGAAACTGTAGCCCAGAGCCGATTGCTCGGCCAGCCACTTGGCGTGGTCGCGCGTCGGGCCGCAGCCTGCAATGACCTTGAAGCCCTCCTTGTGCAGACGCTGGCAAATAGCGGTTCCGATGCCACCCATGCCGCCCGTGACGTAAGCTACTTTTTGACTCATTGTTTTACTCCTGAATTGATGAACAAATGTGCTGTGACCCACTATAGCGATATATTGGCGCAGCCGCATTGCGGAAAACACTGATGCACCGATCTTCGGCAAGCCAGCACCGCGTGCCTGAAGGTCCGACGCACGCCGACCACCACCCCGTCAGGTGAATCAGCGTTTCCCGAGCGCTGATTTCCAGTCGCGAAAGACGTCGATATCGAAACCATCCGGATAGAACAGCAGACCGGGCTTGTGACCCTTGGTGTCGGTGACCCCGTACTGCCAGATGAACTCCTTGGTCTTGCGGTCAATCACCAGCACACGGTCGCGCAGATCGTCGACGACGAAGATATCACCCGTGTCTGGCAGTTCGCGCGCAATGCTGGAATGATCGAGCATCTTTTCACCGTCCTTCACAAAATACTCCCAGCTGATCTTGCGCGTCGCCGGATCAAAGATCACGATCCGACCGGGCTTCCAGAAGTCGGCCACGATCACCTGCTTTCCGTCCACGGTCATGAAAGCGTCCGACGGGTAGCGGATGTTGGGCGCCTTGACGCTCCACAGCACCTTGCCTTCGCGCGTGATGCGCGAGATCCAGGCGCCGGAAATTTCGGTCACCAGAATGTCGCCGTTCTCAAGCGGCGTGGCGCCGTTCGGGTGCCCCAGTTGCTGCGGCGGGTTGTGTGTGCACTTTCCCGGCGTGCCCCATTGGGTGGCGATGCTGTTGTCCTTGGGATCGATGATCAGAATGCGGCAGTTGCGGATATCGGCGGTGATGAACTTGCCATCGGCCAGCAAATGCGCGTCGTCGGGATAATTCAGGAACCCCGGCGCCTTGCCGCGAAAATCAGGCGTGCCATAGGTCCAGGTGAGCTGCTTCTTCTCGTAATCCACGATATGCACGTCGAAGTTGTCCTCCTCGCTGACCGCCAGCAACTTGCCGTCCGCCGAAAAATTCACGTCTTCATTGCCGCGATAGACCTTCAGGCTGGGTGAGACAAACTCCCAGACAATGCTCTTGTCCGGCGCGATCTCAATCAGCCGGTTGTTGCGCCGGTCGGCAATCACGACCGGGTACGGCAGCGGTTTGCCCCAGGACGGCACCGGATTCTTTCGACTGCCGGTAACCGGCGGAATCGGCGGCAGCGTCACACCGCTGGAGACAATTCCGGCGCCGGTCATCTCATCGGTGACGGTCACTTCGACGCCGGGCGCCTTCGGCTTGCCTTTCTTTGCAGCATCCTGCGCCAAGGCAGGAACCGCGGCCACGCTGACGAGCAGCAACAGCAGGGCGACGGACCTGCGCGGCGACAGTAAACGGTACAGATCTTGGTTCATCAATCTTTCCTTCAGTGATTTGCACACCTGCGCATGCATAAATTATCGGTCTGCACCCGGCCTACCCGCCTTGCTGGACAAGGCGCCCGCGCAGCGGCTGCGGCGGCCGGATGTTGTCGGGAAATCGGGTGCGCCAATGGTTCAACTGTTCAATCGACAGCGTTGACGGCTGCTTGATCACGATCCAGCTCACGCCCTCGGTGCAGGGTGAGGCGGTCAGAGACCCCTGGTAGCGGTAGTAGGCGTGGCTCGCGGGCAGCAGATCGCCGGCATCGACGGTGCCACCGGCAATCACGTGGTCGCCATCGACCTGGGTCGGGATTCTTGGCCACAGCGCGGCCAGCGCAGGGTTCTCGGCGCCGACGCGGAACAGCACCACCACGGCCACCAACTGGCCCGACCTGCTCTTGTGCAGCAGATGCGCGGCCATCGCAAACTCCTCGCCGCCAATGCGGTCGCCACCCGGTGTGTGGAAGTGAAACTGCTGCAGCGTGAAGGTCTCCTTGCCTATGACCAGTCGGCTGCCGTTGGCAATGCGGACACGCACGCTGTGTCCGTCATTGGCGAGCTTCAGGGGTGCGCCACGGTAGTCGAATTGAAGCGCTGCCAGATTTGGTCCGACCGGCGCCACGATATCAATCGGCGACTGCCTTTGTCCGGACTGACACAGGACACTCTCGGCGCTGGCCCACTGGGGCGCCAGAGAAAGTGCCCAGACCAGCCAGGCACATGTTCCCCGAGGCACGGCCGTCAGGCTCAACGCTCGATCGTCAGCGCCACGCCCATGCCGCCGCCGATGCACAGCGAAGCGATGCCCTTTTTTGCATCGCGTCGCTGCATTTCGTGCAGCAGGGTCACCAGGATCCGGCAACCGGACGCGCCGATCGGGTGGCCAATGGCAATCGCGCCGCCGTTGACGTTGACCTTGGAGGTGTCCCAGCCCATTTGCT
>JBMOJJ010000317.1:0-4224 GCA_049315845.1 Rhodoferax sp. | reverse complement strand
AGCGCAGGCGCGCTGCCTCCGAGACGATCTGATCGGTTGCCGGGTAAACGTAATCGGCAAACTGGATTTCGACCACCGGGCGCAAGCCGTAAGCGCCCATGCCGACCGCGGTGCCGACAATGCCGCCCTCGGAGATCGGCGCGTCGAACACGCGCGAGGTGCCGTACTTCTTCTGCAGGCCTTCGGTGCAGCGGAACACGCCGCCAAAGTAGCCGACGTCCTGGCCGTACACGACCACGTTGTCGTCGCGCTCGAGCATCACGTCCATCGCCGAACGAAGGGCCTGGATCATGGTCATTGGCACTGTGGCCCCCACGCTTGAGTTTTTGGGGTCAGAGCCCAAATTCGCCGAGCCTGCGGCTCGCCCAGTGGGTGCGCCGCGAAGCGGCGCAGCGAAATTGGTGTCTGACCCCAATAACTCGCCCCCCGAGGGGGCCGTGCCTTGCTTGGGGCGGCCCGGCGCGGCGGCAGTTGTAGCGCCAACCTGTGTTGTTGTACTCATGATTAGATTCCTAATTCCTGGCGCTGCCGGCGCAGGTGCTCGGGCAGGTCCTTGTAAACGTCTTCGAACATTTCGGCCGGGCTTTGCATGTGGCCGTCGGCCAGCGTGCCGTAGCTCTCGGCTTCCTTTTGCGCGGCCAGCACCAGGGCATCAACCTCTTTTTGCATGGCCTCATGCTCGGCATCGGACCAGGCGCCGAGGTGGATCAGATGCTGTTTCAGGCGTTCAATCGGGTCGCCCAGCGGAAAGCGCTTGACGTCGCTGGCCGGTCGGTATTTGGTCGGATCGTCCGACGTGGAGTGGGGACCGGCGCGGTAGGTCACCCATTCGATCAGGGTCGGCCCGAGATTCGAGCGTGCGCGCTCCAGCGCCCACTGCGAGGCGGAGTAAACGGCGAGAAAGTCGTTGCCATCGACGCGCAGCGAGGCAATGCCGTTGCCGACACCGCGCGCGGCAAAGGTCGTGCCCTCGCCACCAGCAATCGCCTGGAAGGTCGAAATGGCCCACTGGTTGTTGACCACGTTGAGGATCACCGGTGCGCGGTAGACGTGGGCAAAGGTCAGGCCGGTGTGGAAGTCGGCCTCGGCCGTCGCGCCGTCGCCGATCCAGCTCGACGCGACCTTGGTGTCGCCCTTGATGGCCGAGGCCATGGCCCAGCCTACGGCCTGGATCACCTGGGTCGCCAGGTTGCCCGAGATAGAGAAGAAGCCGTGCTTCTTGCTCGAGTACATCACCGGTAACTGGCGCCCCTTGAGCGGGTCGCGTTCGTTGGAGAACAACTGGCAGATCAGGTCCACCATCGAGACGTCTTCACGCGCCAGCAGCAAGCCCTGTTGTCGGTAAGTCGGAAAGCACATATCGCCCCCGCTCAGCGCAAAGGCGTGCGCCGTGGCGATGGCTTCCTCACCCAGGCACTGCATGTAGAAGGACATCTTCTTCTGCCGCTGCGCGATCACCATGCGGGTGTCGAATGCGCGTGTCTTCATCATAGCGCGCAGACCGCGGCGCCATAAGTCCACATCGGCTTTGGGTGCCCAGGGACCAAGCGCCTGACCCTCGTCGTCGAGCACGCGGATCAGCGTGAAAGCCAGGTCGGCAGTCTGCGCGGGTGTCGCGTCGACGGGCGGTCGGCGCACACTGCCGGCTGGCGAGATGGGGAGGTAGGAAAAGTCTGTGTCATGGCCTGGTCGCCCGGTAGGCTCAGGAACATGCAGACGAAGGGTTTCGTGCTGTGGCATTGGCATTTTCTCCTTGCAGGGTCGTGTCCTGCATCAGATTCTTGGGGCTCGGGCAAGGCGTGGCGGATGGCCCCGCATTGACCGGACAATGCAGCAGGGGCAACGGGATCACCGCATTCCTTGCGCGCGCTGTGAAGCATAACGGATTTTTTGTTGGCGCTGCGGGGTCAACCCAACTCAAAACTGGCAATGCCGTCGCTGCGCGCCAGAGCCAGGTCCGGCGCGGCGCCGGTGTACGCCGATGTTTTCCAGGTGCTCGTGCGGCGCACCGGGCCCGCCGTGGAGCACCAGCAGTGGAGTGCCGGTTGAATTCCGGCCGTCGATGGTTGGCATGCTGTCAGCCGAGGCGAACTGTGATCGATGTATTGGCAGCTCCGTACAGCATCAGGTACGCGAGCCCTGTTCCGGCCGGCAGTGTTGCCGACGCGCTGGCCGCGCCGCTGCCCAGACATTGGAAGTCTGCGTCATAAAGGCGCCAGGCCGTGGCGCCGGACAGTGCAATCGGCAGTGCTGCAGCGCCAGCGCGCAGGGCGCGCCAGTCGGCAAAACCTTCACTGCCGACGGCAATGTTCGTTGCGCCAACAGCGAGCAGCGGCACGCTCTGGGCGGGTCTAAACACGCTGCTGCCCAGGTGCATCCATTCCTCGCCCGCGCGCGGCTCAACGATCAAGGCATTGAGGTCGCGCGAGTTATTCCCAGGAATCCTCAGGCACATGCGGGTCGCGCTGTCGCTCACAGACGCATCCGTGATCTGGCTTTGTTCCTCGATCACTTCGGCACTCACCAGCAGGTAGCCGGGAGAATCTGGCGCTGCGGCCAGCGTCAGCGTCGGGCCGAACCCAAAAAGCCACATGAATGAATCAGCCGGCTCGCTGACGGCCAGCCAGGTCTGCTGGAGACGCGCCAGCCAGACGCTTGACAAGGGTGGCTTGGGCGCCAACTTCTGCGCCGAGAGGAATTGAACCAGGTAATGGCCCCGGCCCGTAGCGGTGCGCCCCGCCAGGTAGCTCTCGCCCATCGCACTGGCGGACTGGTAAGACATGTTGGGGGCCGCATCGGTTGAGAACGTTCCGTCGCTGCGCAGTTTCCATCCCGTCGTTGGGGCCGCCCAGGCACCCTGTTTTGTGCTTGAAATTGACAGCGTCCGATCGGCTGCAACCTGGATGCGAATCGTGCCCAGGTAATGGGCATAAATGCCCTCGATGGCCGCGAGTTGCGCCGCGCTGGGTACGGCCTCGGGCAGTGCAATCGCAGGCAGTGGCGTTGGCACTGCGGCGATGCGGCCGCGTTCGGCGAGCGCCTGCAGCAGGATGCGTTCAGCCAATGCGCCGTGGTTGTAAGCGGTTGAACTGCCGGTGATCATCAGAGCCAGCCCCTCGTCCGGCGCGACCACGAAATTGCTGCCATAGACGCTGGTGCCGCCGTTCTTGTGCCAGGCCGTAACGCCAACAGCGGCCAGGCCGCCCTGTCGTACGCCGTCCCATCCGAGGCCATAACCATCGCTGGTCGTGATTGGCTGCAGCGCTTGGGTCAGCGTCTGGTTGCGCGCCATCTCCTTGAGTGTGGCGGCTTGCAGGATGTGCACGCCGTCGAACTGGCCACCGTTGAGGAACATCCTGGCGATGCGCGCCATCTCAGTGGGCGTCGTGTAGAGCCCGCCTGAGGCGTAGGCCAGCGTATATTCCTGCGGCAGTTTTGTTGTACCGTCATAAGCGCTCGCATACGAGCCCGCAGCGAAAGCTTGCAGCGAGTAGGTGCTGCGCTTCATGCCCAGCGGAGCGAGGATCTCGTCAGTGACAAATTGTGCGTAGCTCTTGCCTGATATCGCCTTGATCAGAGGCTCGAGCATCGTGAAGCCATCGTTGCAGTAGACCGACATCTCGCCGGGTACATGTTTCAGCCGTGCCGTGGAGAGCGCATTCATCACTTGCTCGGCGTAGCCGGAGAAGGGGCCGGAGCGGAAGATGCCACGGTAGTCGGCACCCGGGAAGCCTGATGAATGGTTCAGCAGCATGCGCACCGTGACTTGCGTGTATTCAGGTGATGCCATCCGGAAGTTGCTCAGGTAGCGCACCAGCGGTGCGTCCAGGTCCAGTTTGCCGCGCTCGACCAGAATCATTGAGGCGATCGCCGCCAGCATCTTGCTGCAGGAGCCGATGCAAAACAGGGTGTCGGGTGTGGGGGCGGCTTTCGTTTCCTTGTCAATTACACCGAAGGCCTCGGCCCAGATCACACGCTCCCGATCGATCAGCGCGACCGAGATCGACGGCGTTTCCGTATCGACCAGCGCTTGGCGCACAGCAATGCGCGCATCGGCAATGGTGGCCTCATAGCTCGGCGTGGTCGAGCCCCAGCAAGCGGCCAGCAGGCCGGGCGCCAGAACGCCGGTGCCGGTGAGTCCGCTTAAACGCAGCACGCTGCGACGCGTGAGTTCGCAGGGCTGCGGACTTTCGTCTGGGCGGGCCAGCGTTTGAAGTTTGGCGT
>JBMOJJ010000316.1:0-4226 GCA_049315845.1 Rhodoferax sp. | reverse complement strand
ACCAGCACCTTTGACGGCCTGGCGCTGGCCTCGGCAATCGCCAGCCAGCTGCACGACAGGACGCAGGCCTACACCCTGTTTGCGACCCACTATTTCGAGCTGACGGAGTTTCCGGCGACGCATCACGGCGCCATCAATGTGCACGTGAGCGCAGTCGAATCCGGCCGCGACATCGTGTTCCTGCACGAAATCCAGAGCGGACCTGCCAGCCGCAGCTACGGCATCCAGGTGGCGCGGCTGGCGGGCATGCCCGCCGCGGTGCTGAACCAGGCGCGCCACGCGCTGGAGGCGCTGGAGCGCCAGGCAACGCAGCGCGACACGCAGGTCGACCTGTTCGCGCCGGCGCCGCCAGCGCAGCACACGGTGGCAAGTGTCGTGGAACAGGCGCTTGACGCGGTCGACCCGGACCGCCTGAGTCCGCGCGAAGCGCTGGAAGCGCTGTACCAGCTCAAGGCGCTGGCAGCCAGGGCCAAGCCTGCGGTCTGAACTCCTGGCAGGCGTTCAGGCCGGGTCTTTGGCCTCGTAGAAGCGCACCGCGTTGCGCCCCGCTTGCTTGGCTTCGTACATGGCCTTGTCGGCTCGCTTGAGGATTTCCTCCTGGCTCTCCTCATGGTTGAAGAACAGGCAGACGCCTATGCATACGGTGCAATGGTGCTCGACGGTCGCAAGCGCGCCCCCTTCCTGCGGCGGGGACAGCAGATAGGGTTGCGCCAGACTGGCGCGGATTTTCTCGGCCACGCGCGCGGCCTGGCTCGAGGACTCGCTACGGCCCGGATCCAGTTGACCCAGTATGACGACGAACTCGTCGCCGCCAAAACGGGCCACGGTGTCAATTTCCCGCACGCAGGTCTTGAGCCGGTCGGCGACCTCGATCAGCAGCAGATCGCCGAATTCATGTCCGAACTTGTCGTTGAGCGGCTTGAAATTGTCAAGGTCGAGGAACAGGACCGCGCCATAGCGCTTGCTGCGCTTGCTGGCTGCCAGCGCGAGGGCCAGCCCGTCCCGCAGGAAGCGCCGGTTTGGCAGCTGGGTCAGGCTGTCGTAGAAGGCGATATGCTTGATCTGATCCTCCGCCAGCTTGTGCTCGGTGATGTCGCGGGCGACACCGCGATAGCCGCTGAAGTTGCCCAGCGCGTCGAAGATCGGCGTGCCACTGACCGCGGTCCACTGGAGCTTGCCGTCTTTGCTGCGCCGAAGCATTTCAAAATCATGGAATTCCCGATGCGACTGCAGTGCGTTTCGATGCGCTTGCCAATCCGCCTCGGTCAAGTTCAGGGCCCCCATTTCCCAGCGGGTCTTGCCGATGTGGGCATCGTTGGCGGAGCGTGTTTTTTGATCCAGATCGCCGGGCAGGCGAACGAAACGGAACTGATCGTCCTGCTCCCAGTACCAGTCGGACGACAGTCGGGTCAGGTTGCGAAAACGCTCCTCGCTCTGACGCGATGCTTCCAGCGCGGCCCGACGCTCGGCCTCGTGATCTGCCTTGACACGCAGCAGGAAGTGGCGCCGCCTTTGGTGCAGCAGCAAGCCGCTGACCAGCAGCAGCGTCAGAACGGAAAACACCAGGCCATACCTTAGAAGTTCCCGATGCCAGCTCGCATACATGGCCTCGAGGCGCCGGTCGACCGCAATGACCATCGGTTTGTCCATAGCCAGCGCCGGATTCTGGATGGTTTGCAGCGCAACCATGCGCTCATCGCCGACAAAATGGAATGCGCCGGTGAATACATTCGACTGTCGGCCGCTGCCCACGTGCTGGCTGAAGAAGGAACCGGGTCTGACCAGATCGACCCCTTCGACGTCCTTGCTGTTGGGCGCCATCAGGAACGGCACGCCATCGCCATGAATCAGCGCGGCCCTGATGCCGGGCCGGTAGATGACCGAATTGAGCAGCACCTTGAATTCCTCCGCGTCCAGGCCGGCAACCACCAGGCCATCGAATTCACCCTGCGACCCGGCAATCATCCGGACCAGGTTCATGGTCAGGTTGCCGCGACTCGAGACGAACGGGGGTCTGACGTAGAGCGTGGCCGCATTCGGGTGCTGCAGCACGGTCTGGAAGTAGTCGCGCTGGGAAAAATCCTTGCCGACAAGCTCGGGCTTGTCCGAGGCCTGCACGATCCCCTTGGCATCGAAGACAAGAAAAGCGAGCACGCCCGGCATCGCGTTGTTCAGCACTCTGAGATGCTGTTCCGCCAGTGCCCGGCCGTCAGTCTGCTTCCTCCATCGCGGCACCTCGGCCAGAATGCCTGTCAACGCGGTGTTGATGGTGGTGAACTGGCGATTCAGGTTCATGCTCACCACAACGCACTGGTGACTCAGCCGCTCTCTTTCCCGCGCCTCGAGGCGATCGCGAGACTCATGAAGGGCATAGGCGAGGTAGCCGCCAACTGACGAAAGCACCAGCACAAGCAACAGCCACTCGATCCGGGAGCGGCGTGCATGGCGCGATAGGGGTGACATGGGCATGACGTGACTTCTGCCGCGCACCGCTTGTATCGACTCGCTGCTGGCTGGTCGGAACAACGGCAGTCGTCGCAAAAAGTTCAAATCCTTAGGCTACGCATTATGCTTGCATTGCTCGCGTGCTGGCAGGCCAATCTCGCCGAACGGCGGGTGTCAGGCATCGATACACTCTAGGTATTTACCCGAAGCTGCCAGAAAATGACCTACTGCGTCGCCATCAAACTCAATGCCGGACTGGTATTCCTGTCCGACTCCCGCACCAACGCCGGGCTGGACCAGATCAGCATGTTTCGCAAGATGATCGTTTACGAGAAGCCCGGGGACCGCTTCATGGTGCTGCTTTCGGCCGGCAACCTGAGCATTTCGCAATCGGTGCGCGAGATACTGCAGGTCGAGCAGCTGAAGGAACACGAGGGCAGCGACCCGATCACGATCTGGAACGCCCGCAGCATGTTCGACGCCGCCCGCGTGCTGGGCTCGGCGATTCGCCATGTCTACGAGCGCGACGCCGCCTCGCTCAAGCAGGCCGGGGTCGAGTTCAATGTGTCCCTGATTTTTGGCGGTCAGATCCTGGGCGAAGGCATGCGCCTGTTCCAGGTCTACTCGGCTGGCAACTTCATCGAGGCAACCCCCGAGACGCCCTACTTCCAGGTCGGCGAATCGAAATACGGCAAGCCGGTGCTGGACCGTGTGATCACCCCCACCACGCCGCTGGACGAGGCCGCCAAGTGCGCGCTGGTGTCGATGGACTCGACGCTCAAGTCGAATCTTTCGGTCGGCCTTCCGCTGGACATGGTGATCTACGAAGCCAACGCGTTCCAGACCGACAAGGTGGTCTGCATCGACGAGAACAACCCCTACTTCCGCATGCTGCATGGCAGCTGGGGGCAGAAGCTGCGCGAGGTGTTCGACAGCATCGAGGACCCGATGTGGAACGGCGAACAGACCCAGGTGCCGCTGATGGCGCAGTCAGGCCGCAGCCAGCCGCTGAAAAAAATCAGCACGCCGCACGAGAGACTGATATGAGATCTTGCGGGACAGACCGCAGCCACACGAAGTGGGCCAGTTCTGTCCCCAACCGCTCGTCGGATGTCGGATGTCGATCTTGCGGGACAGACCGCAGCCACACGAAGTGGGCCAGTTCTGTCCCCAACCGCTCGTCGGATGTCGGATGTCGATCTTGCGGGACAGACCGCAGCCACACGGAGTGGGCAAGCTCTGTCACCAACCGCGCATGAAAATCGTCTTTTCGCACGCCAACAGCTTTCCGGCCAGCACCTACGGCCTGATCTTCAAGAGCCTGAAGGCGCGCGGTTTCGCGGTCTCGGCAATCGAAAAATTCGGCCACGATCCAAAGTACCCGGTCACCGACAACTGGCCCCATCTGGTGCAGCAGCTGATCGACTTCGCGCAACTCGAGGTCGACAGGGCGGGCGAGCCGGTGTTTCTGGTCGGCCACTCGTTCGGCGGCTTTGTCAGCCTGATGGCGGCAGCGCTGGCCCCGGCGCTGGCGCGCGGCGTGCTGCTGGTGGATTCGCCTATCCTCGGAGGCTGGCGCGCCACCACCTTCAGCGTGATGAAGAGCGCGCAATTGGTGGGCTCGGTGTCTCCGGGCGCCACCAGCCGCAGGCGCCGCATCAGTTGGCCAAGCCAGGCCGAGGCGATCGAGCATTTTCGCCACAAGAAGGCCTTTGCGCACTGGCATCCTCAGGTGCTGCAGGACTACATCGCGCACGGCACCCATGATCAGGGCAGCGGCG
>JBMOJJ010000315.1:0-4231 GCA_049315845.1 Rhodoferax sp. | reverse complement strand
ACATCGCGCCAGCAACCGCGACGACACCCACAACAAGGAACTGCAAGAGCAGGTTCGTCAACTGGCCTTCATTGACCCACTGACGGAGTTGCCGAACCGGCGTTTGTTGCTGGACCGCCTGGAGCAGGCCCTGGCCGCCAACCAGCGCAGTGAGGGCTTTGGTGCACTGGTGTACCTGGACCTGGACAATTTCAAACCGTTGAACGACCAGCACGGCCATGGAGCGGGCGATCTCTTGCTGGTGGAAGTGGCGCACCGGCTGCGCAGCTGTGTGCGTGCCGTGGACACGGTATCGCGCATAGGCGGTGATGAATTTGTGGTGCTGCTGGGCGACCTGACACCCGATCGGGCTCAAGCTGCCGACCAGGCCAACAAACTGGCTGAAAAAATCCGCGTCGCCCTGGCAGAGCCCTATCTGCTGCCCGTCAGCAACAACTCTGAAGCCATCAAACACCACTGCAGCGCCAGCATCGGCGTGGTACTGATCGAGCCACAGCACAAGAGCGTGGAGGGCCTGTTGAAGTGGGCCGATGCCGCGATGTACCTCGCCAAGGAAGAGGGGCGTAATCGCGTCAATTTCATGGTGGAAAGGCGTGCCCAGCAGCGTCCTTAGCCAGTGATTTCCCATACTTGAATCGGCGTACCATCCACAGCAATGCCCACCCTGGGCGACTGGACCTTCATGACGAACAAGAAAACGACCAAGACAGCAAGCGCCAGCGCGCTCGCGAGCCCCCCCGAGGTGGCCGCGCAGCCCCCTGCCAGTGCGCCCGGCGCAGCAAGTGAGGAGGTGCCAAGCGTAGATACAGCGGCAGCGCCTGGCCTGGCCCCCAAACTGCCGATCGTCGGCATCGGCGCCTCCGCCGGCGGTCTGGAAGCCTTCGAAGCCTTCTTTCGCGCCTGCCCTGCCGACAGCGGCATGGCCTTTGTGCTGGTGCCCCATCTTGACCCCGGCCATGTGAGCCTCCTGACCGAAATCATCCAGCGCTGCACCAGCATGGCGGTGCTCGAGGCGCTCGACCAGATGCGCATTGAGGAGAACCACGTCTACGTCATCCCGCCGAACCGCGAGATGGGCATCCTGGGCGGCTTGTTGCAACTCTCGGTGCCCGAAATGGTACGCGGCCAGCGCATGCCGATCGACGGCTTCCTGCGCTCACTGGCCGAAGACCAGGGAGAGCGGGCGATCGGCGTCATCCTCTCGGGCACCGCCACCGACGGCACGCTGGGCCTGCGCGCCATTCTGGGCGCTGGCGGTGTCTGCTTGGTGCAGGAACCCTCCAGCGCCAAATACGACGGCATGCCGCAAAGCGCCATCTCATCGGGCTACGCCACGCACATCCTGCCGGTCGAACAGATGCCCGCCATGCTGCTCGAAGTGACGCGACAGGCGGCCTACCGGCTTTCCGTGCCAGCCGTCGCGCCCGAGAAGGTTGTTTCGGGCATCAACCAGATCCTGCTGCAACTGCGTTCAAGCTCCGGGCACGACTTCTCGCTCTACAAGAAAAGCACCATCGGGCGGCGCATCCAGCGCCGCATGGCCCAGCACGGCATCGAGGACGAGTCGGTGTACGCGCGCTTTCTGCGCGAAAACCCCCATGAGACGCAATTGCTGTTCAAGGAGCTGCTGATCAACGTCACCAGCTTCTTTCGCGACCCCGAGGCCTTTGTCGCGCTCAAGAAGACGGTTCTGCCAGAACTGCTGGCGGACAAGCCGCCAGGCTACGCCTTTCGCGTCTGGGTGGCCGGCTGCGCCACCGGCGAAGAGGCCTACTCGATCGCCATGGTGCTGCAGGAGTTGCAGGACGAACTGCGCTCGCGCCACGAGCAGGAGTTGGGCATCCAGATCTACGCCACCGACCTCGACGACGACGCCATCGCGGTGGCGCGCGTCGGACACTATCCGCCCAATATCGCGCAGGACATCACGCCCGAGCGGCTGCGCCGCTTCTTCAGCAAGGACGACGCGGGCTACAAGATCAAGAAAGAGATCCGCGACATGGTGGTGTTCGCCGTGCAAAACGTCATCAAGGACCCGCCCTTCACAAAGCTCGACCTGCTGAGCTGCCGCAACCTGTTGATCTATCTTGAGGCCGAAGCGCAAGCACGCCTGATTCCCAACTTCCACTATGCCTTGAAGAGCGCCGGGGTGTTGTTCCTGTCAACCTCGGAGAGCATCACCAGCCATCCCGACCTGTTCTCCACGATTGACCGCAAGTGGAAGTTCTACCGCGCTAAGCACGCCCCCCTGGCGCCCTGGCGTCAAGGCAGCGCCGAGCAGACCTGGAGCGCTGACGGGCCAGCAAGAACTGCACTTGCGCCCCCAACTGGCAAAGCCCGCCTTGGCGCTGGCGCCAACATCGCCGCGCTGAGCACGCAGGCGCTCTTGCAGGCCTACGCGCCCGCCTCCGTCACCACCGATGCCAGAGGCAACATCCTGTATGTGCACGGCGAGACCGGGCGCTACCTGCGCCCGGCCCCGGGACCGGTCAGCAACAACGTGGTCGAGATGGCGCGCGAGGGCCTGCAGCTTGAACTGCGCGGTGCCATCAGCACGGCGGCCGTGCAGGCCGAGCCGACTCTGAATCGCGAAGTGTCGGTCAAGACCAATGGCGGCTTCTCCCTGGTGCGCTTCAGCGTGCGCGCCCTGACGCGCGACAAGGCCGGCGAGCCGCTGCTGCTGGTCAGCTTCGAGGACGTCGCCGGTGCCGAGCAGACCGCCGGCAAGGCCACCACCAAACCAGGCCGCGGCAAACGCAGCGCAACTACATCGGCCGAGGCCGCTCGCATCGAAGAGCTTGAGCGTGAACTCGCCTACAGCAAAGAGAACCTGCAGGCCACCAGCGAAGAGCAGCAGGCCTCCAACGAAGAGCTCAAGTCCACCAACGAAGAATTGCAGTCCACCAACGAAGAGCTGCAGTCCTCCAATGAAGAACTGGAGACTTCCAAGGAAGAACTGCAATCGCTCAACGAAGAGACGATCACCGTCAACTCCGAACTCAATGCCAAGATCGACCAGCTCACCAGCGTCCAGAACGACATGAAGAACCTGCTCGACAGCGTCGGTACAGGCACCCTGTTTCTGGACCACCAGCTGACCATCCGGCGCTACACGCCGGCGGCGGTCAAGGTCTACCGCCTGATCGGCAGCGACGTCGGGCGGCCCTTGAGCGACATCACCTCCAATCTGGACGGCGTAGACCTGAGCGCCGACCTGCAATCCGTGCTCGACACGCTGATCCCGATCGAGCGCGAGGTGCACACGACGGACGGCAACTGGTACCTGGCGCGCATCCAGCCCTACCGCACGCTGGACAACGTGATCGAGGGCGTGGTGCTGACCTTCACCGCGGTGACCGATTTCAAGCTCGCCAGCGAGGCCGCCCAGCGCGCCGTCAGCGAACTCGCGCTAGCGCAGACGGCAGCGACGCAACTCGCCAGAGAACTGGCCGAAGGCATCGTCAACACGGTGGTCGAGCCTCTGATCGTGCTCGATAACAAACTGGAGGTGGTCTCGGCCAGCCGTTCCTTTTACCAGCACTTCAAGGTCTCGCCGGATGAGACGGTGGGGCGCAAGATCTACAAGCTGGGCAACGGGCAGTGGGACATTGCCGCCTTGCGCGAGTTGCTGGAAAACATTCTTCCGCGCAATCAGGTGATGGAGGCTTACGTCGTCGAGCATGACTTTACCGGCCTGGGCCAACGGCGCATGGTGCTCAACGCCAGGCGCATCGTCACCGCTCTGGGCAATACCGAGCTGATTCTGCTGGCGATGGTGGCCATCGAGCCCCTGCAAGCGCCGTGAACCCGACCAGGAGAAACACACAACCAGATCCGCTCCTGCGGGCCGCAGCCCAGGCGCAGCGCGACTTTCTGGCCAGTTTGGGATGTCATACATACCAGGGCTATCTGTTCGGCCAGCCACTTGTCTCTGAAGCTGAGCGTCAAATTAGTGCGGAACTCCTAGACCACAGCCCATATTGCGATTGGCACTCGAACTGGTAGGCGGTCACTGGTAGACTGCGCTGATTTGGGGCGAGGACATGGATATATTGACAGGAAAAAGGATGGGCCTGCCGCTGATGCTGGCTCTGACGGCATTGCTGACCGCAGCCTTGCTGGCTTCTTGCGGCGGGGGTTCGGCAGCCCCGAAGACTATCGAGATCACGCCCGTGGAACTGACCGGGAGCACGATTGACGCTGCGGTCGGGGACACGATCATCGTCAACCT
>JBMOJJ010000040.1:0-18892 GCA_049315845.1 Rhodoferax sp. | reverse complement strand
GGCCGGTCGCGTCTGGACCAACTGCTATCACGCCTACCCGGCGCACGCAGCGTTTGGCGGCTACAAGGAATCCGGTATTGGCCGCGAGACCCACAAGGTCATGCTCGACCATTACCAGCAAACCAAGAACCTGTTGGTAAGCTACAGCGAGAGCAAGCTCGGGTTCTTCTGATCGACACCGTCTGGCCATCCACGCCATCCACACCGCGGCCTGACGGGGCGGCCACCGATTTCTGGTACTCCAGCATGAGGTGGGCGCCCCGTTGGGCTGCGGCGCTGCGAGCACCGATAGCATTTCTCGCGAACAGGAGACCCCCATGGTCGACAAGGTTATCGCCACGCCAGCCGCGCTGGAACTGATTGCGTTCCTGAAAACCAGGCACGGCGAAAAGCTGATGTTCCACCAGTCGGGTGGCTGCTGCGACAACAGTGCGGCCAACTGCTTTTTGCCGGGTGAAATCACCATGGGCGCCGGTGATGTGTATCTGGGCGACATCGGCGGTTGTCCGTTCTACATCGGCAAATCGCAGTACGAGTACTGGAAGCACACGCAGCTCATCATCGATGTGATCGAAGGACACGGTGGCACCTTCTCGCTCGAAGGCCCCGAGGGCAAGGCCTTTCATACGCGCTCAAGGGTATTCACTGCATCGGAGCTGAACGAATTGGACCACCAAGCCCGGTAAAATGGACGCCTGCAGTTTTCTACGGTTGGAGACCCCATGCACGCGCTTCTCAAGATTTCGAAAGCCATCGACTGGCTCAATGGCCAGATCGGCAAATACGTGATCTGGCTGATCCTGGCTTCGACCGTCATCAGTGCCCTGAACGCCGCGGTGCGCAAGATCTTCAACGTCAGCTCGAACGCCTACCTCGAGATTCAGTGGTACCTGTTCGCCGCGTCGTTCCTGCTGGCGTCGGCCTATACGCTGCTGAACGGCGAACACGTCAAGATCGACGTGATCTACGGGCGCTGGTCCAAGCGGGCGCAGACCTGGATCGATGTGTTTGGCTTCATCTTCTTTCTGTTGCCGTTTTGTGCCGCCATCCTGTGGTTCGCCATTCCGTTCTTTCTCCAGGGTTATCGCTCCTCCGAGGTCTCATCGAATGCCGGCGGACTGATCCTGTGGCCGGTGTATGCCATGATGCCCTTGGGCTTTTTCCTGCTGCTGCTGCAGGGCGTCTCGGAGCTTGTCAAGCGGCTTGCCTTTCTGCAGGGCCTGATTGAAGACCCAACCCACAAAAAGGTCGAAAAGACGGCAGAAGAAGAGCTGGCCGAGGCGATTCAGAAGCTGGCCGAAGAAAAAGCCGCCAAGGCCAACGCGGCCTGATCCGGGAGACACAAATGGAATTTCTCACTGCCAATATCGCCCCCATCATGTTCGGGGGCCTGATTGTCTTTCTGCTGTTGGGTTTTCCGGTGGCATTCAGTCTGGGTGCCTGCGGTCTTTTCTTTGGCTTTGTCGGGGTCGAACTCGGCATCCTGCCTGAAGCTCTGCTGCAAGCGTTGCCGCTGCGCATCTTCGGCATCATGAAGAACGACACGCTGCTGGCGATCCCGTTCTTCACGCTGATGGGTTTGATTCTGGAGCGCAGCGGCATGGCCGAGGATCTGCTCGACACCATCGGCCAGTTGTTCGGTCCGCTGCGCGGCGGTTTGGGCATTGCCGTGATTCTGGTGGGCGCGCTGCTGGCGGCCACGACCGGTGTGGTGGCCGCTTCGGTCATTTCAATGGGCCTGATTTCACTGCCAATCATGCTGCGCTATGGTTACGACCGCCGCGTTGCCTCGGGCGTGATCGCGGCCTCCGGCACGCTGGCGCAGATCATTCCGCCGTCGCTGGTGCTGATCATCCTGGCCGACCAACTGGGTCGCAGCGTTGGCGACATGTACAAAGGCGCCTTCATTCCCGGCTTCGCGCTGACCGGCTTCTATATCGCCTACATCGTCCTGCTGACCTTCATTCGCCCGACCTGGGTTCCCGCGCTGCCGGCCGAGGCGCGCACGATCCGCGAAGACAATGGCCAGAGCGGCCTGCGCTCGCTGCTGCTGCTGACCCTGCTGGCAAGCGGCCTGGCAGTGACACTGGGACAAAACTACGCCCGCGTCATCAGTTGGCTCAGCGGCGAAACGGTGCTGACGATGCCGACCGATGAAACCATCGTGGTCTCCCTGTGCGCGGGCGTGATCCTGGCCTTTGTGATCGCGGTGATCAACAAGGTGACGCACCTGGGTTTGCTGTCACGCATGGCCGAGCGCGTGACCTTTGTGCTGATTCCGCCGTTGCTGCTGATCTTTCTGGTGCTCGGCACGATTTTCCTGGGGGTTGCCACACCGACCGAAGGCGGCGCGATGGGTGCAATGGGCGCCCTGATCATGGCCATGAGCCGGGGTCGCCTGAGCCTGAAGCTGCTCAAACAAGCCTTGATGTCAACCACCAAGCTGTCGAGCTTCGTGGTCTTCATTCTGGTCGGCTCGACCGTCTTCAGTCTGGTCTTTCAGGGCGTCGATGGTTCGCGCTGGGTCGAACATCTGCTCGGGTCGGTGCCCGGTGGCCAGATCGGATTCCTGATCGTGGTCAACCTGCTGATTTTCTTGCTGGCCTTCTTCCTGGACTTCTTCGAGCTTGCGTTCATTGTGGTACCCCTGCTGGCGCCGGTGGCCGAAAAGATGGGCATCGACCTGATCTGGTTTGGCGTGCTGCTGGGCGTGAACATGCAGACTTCGTTCATGCACCCGCCGTTCGGCTTTGCGCTGTTCTATCTGCGCAGCGTGGCGCCGAGCCGTGAATACACCGACAAGCTGACCAAGAAGCTGATCGCGCCGGTGACAACGATGCAGATCTATTGGGGCGCCGTTCCCTACGTCTGCATCCAGGTCATCATGGTGGGCCTGATCATTGCCTTTCCCGGCATCGTCTCCAGCGGACTGGACAAGATCGAGAAGGTCGATCTCGACAAGGTGGTGCTCGAAGTCCAGGCTGAAGCACCCGCTGCGCCGGCGTCCGATCCGACCATGGGTGATGCCGCGCCGGCCCCCAACGACAAGCAGAGCGACGACGATCCGATGAAGGCGATGCAGGAGTCGATGGACAAGAACAAGAAATGAGAGAACGCTAGGCGCCGATCGTTGCGGACGGCGCCAGTTGCACCCGGTTGCGGCCTTCTTCCTTGGCGTGGTACATGGCCGCATCGGCGCTCTTGAGCAGTGCGGTCTCGTCTGAACCGTGTTCCGGAAACAGGGCCACGCCGGTGCAGGACGAGATCTTGATCTGCCGCCCGCCCAGCGAGAAATCCCGATTCAGCGCCTGACGGATATTCTCGGCCACCGCAATCGCATCCTGGGCCTTTTCGATTTCCGGCAAGATCACGACAAACTCGTCGCCTCCCAGGCGAGCCACCGTGTCTGTTTCGCGCCGCACGCATTCCAGCATCCGGCCGGCCACCTCTTTGAGCAGCAGGTCCCCGACCTGATGACCGTACTCGTCATTGACGGGCTTGAACTCGTCAAGATCGACCATCATCAGCGCCATGCCCTTGGCATCGCGCCGGGCCTTGGCCACCGCCTGGCGCAGCCGGTCCAGAAACAGCACGCGATTGGGCAGTCCGGTCAGCGAGTCGAAATGCGCCATCTTCTGCATCGACGCCTGTGCGGCCTTGCGCTCCGAGATGTCGGTGTGCGTGCCTATCATGCGCGCAGGCCTGCCCTGCGCGTCGCGCGCCACAACCATGCCGCGCGAGAGGATCCACTTCCATTTGCCGTCGCGACAGCGCATGCGCCGCTCGCTGGCGTAGGTTTGCGTCTTGCCGGTGAAATAGGCTTCGCGCTCCGCCTGCACCAGCGCCAAGTCATCAGGATGGACACGGCCCTCCCAGTTCGGATCAACCGGCTCATTCTCGCCAAAGCCGTAGATTTCACGGTAGCCTTTTGAATACACGACTTCGCCGGCCTGCAGATTGCGGTCCCAGACACCCGCGTCGGCCCCCTCGAGCGCAAACTTCCAGCGCTCCTCGCTCAAAGCCAGATCCTGCTGGGCCTTTTGCCGCGCCCGGTTCTGCTCGGCAATATGATCCTGGGCACGCTTGACAATGGTGGACAAGGCCAGATACAGCAGGGACAACAGGGTCATCACCGCCAGCACCAGGATCCACTGGCGCTTGCCGATTTCCGCCAGCATTTCGGTCGCATCGCCGTAGATCTCGAACACGCCGCTCACCGTGCCGCTGACAGGGTCATAGCGTGGAATGTAGCTCTCCACCAGATCACGCTGCTGCACCTCGCCCTCGAACGCGCTGAATTGATTGCGGTGCACCAGTTCGGAACTCTTCAGACCGCGCAGGCCGTCTATCACGCCGGCGTTCGCGCTCTTGTCCTCGCCGATCTGCCGGAGTTCGGTCGAGTAGACCGTGATTCCCTTCAGGTCGTAGACCTTGATCTTGAAGATCTTGGTGCCCTTGAGCAGACCCAGCACTTCCTGGTGCAGCGCCGGCATTTGTGGCAAGGCCTTCAGTTCGGCGTCCGACTTGCCCTCGCGCGCCAGAATCAGCGGACCAAAGTTGCGCTCCCACATCTGATTGGCGATGATTTGCGCATGGTTGACGTGTTCGCCCTCATAGACGGCAAGCAGGCCGCCAATCGACTGGGCGCGGAACACATAGCCAAGCAGGATCGCAGCCACCACAAACGCGACCAGGCTGGCGCTTGCGAAGTAGCGCAGGAGCTTGAAATCGGCTTGGCTGCTGGCGGTTGCGCTGGGCATGGCAATAAACGCATTCGAACATAGGAACGGCGCATGCTATCGCTGAACGCCAGTCAGATTCTTGACCTTGATCAGTGTTCGCCCGAAAGCCTGGCTTGGCCTGTCTTGCCGCAAGCCGCTATTGATGGTCGATTGTTCAGGCTGCCAGCGCAGGATTCAGGGGCGTCAGCGCCTTCTTGTTGACCAGATATTCGATCAGGTTGTCGGCCGCCAGCATGGCCATCGCCATGCGCGTGGGCAGGCTGGCGCTGCCAATGTGCGGCGTCAGCACGATGTTGGGGAGCGTGAGAAGGTCCGGATGCACCTTGGGTTCGCCTTCAAACACGTCCAGTCCCGCTGCGGCAATGGTCTTGCTGCGCAGGGCTTGCGCCAGCGCCGCATCGTCCACGATGCCGCCACGGGCAATGTTGACCAGCGTCGCGCTCGGTTTCATCTGCGCCAGCTCCGCAGCGCCGATCGCATGGTGCGATTGCGCCGAATACGGCAGCACCAGCACAAGGTGGTCCGCGGTCCTGAGCAACTCCTCCTTGCTGACGTAACACGCCCTGCATTGGGCTTCGGAGTTGGCGTCCAGCCGGCTGCGGTTGTGGTAGATCACTTTCATGCCAAAGCCGTGCGCGCCGCGCCTGGCGATCGCCTGCCCGATGCGACCCATGCCCAGAATGCCCAGCGTCGCGCCGTGAATGTCGGCGCCGATAAACATGTCATAGCGCCAGCGCGTCCACAGACCGGCACGCAAGAAGTGTTCGCTCTCGGCCAGACGCCGCGCGGTCGCCATCAGCAGCGCAAAACCGAGATCCGCCGTGGTCTCGGTCAGCACATCGGGCGCGTTGGTTCCCAGCACGCCGGCCGCCGTCATCGCGGCGAGGTCGAAATTGTTGTAGCCGACCGCCATGTTGGCGCAGATTCTCAGCTCCGGGCAGGCCGCCAGCAGCGCAGCATCGATGCGCTCGCCACCGGTGGTGAAGATGCCCTGTTTGCCCGCCAGTTGCTCGATCAACTCTGGCTGGGTCCACAGCACGTCGTCCTGGTTGGCTGTCACCTCGAAGTGCTGCGCGAGTTTGGCAATCACTTCGGGAAAGATCGCTCGCGCGATCAGTATTTTGGCTTTCATTGCATGTACTCCGAACGCAATTCAATGGAACAGACGGTACTGCGCGACGTAGACCAGCGCGCCCGCGAAGTAGCCCAGCAGCGCCAGCCCGCCGATCTTGCGCGCGTACCAGAAAAAATCGATCTTCTCAAGCCCCATCGCGGCCACGCCCGCGGCCGAGCCAATGATCAGGATCGAGCCGCCGGTGCCGGCGCAGTAGGCAATGAACTCCCACAAAAAACTGTCGGTCGGGTACTGCGCCAGCGTGTACATGCCCATCGAGGCCGCGACCAGCGGCACGTTGTCCACGACCGCGCTGGCCAGACCGATGATCAGCACAATGACGTCTTGGCGCCCCACCGTCTTGTCAAGCCACTGGGCCAGCGAACTCAGCACATGGGTGTGTTCCAGCACGGCGACCGCCATCAGAATCCCGATGAAAAAAATGATCGAGCTCATGTCGATGCGCGTGAGGGCATGGACCAGCGTCAAGTGCCGCTTCTTTCCATCCTCTTTCTTCAGATGCAGCAAATCGCCCACCATCCACAGCATGCCCAGGCCAAACAGAATGCCCATGAAGGGCGGCAAATGGGTCACGGTCTTGAAAATCGGAACGCCAACCAGAATGCCCAGGCCCAGAAAAAGCATCAGGTTGCGCTCGAAACCTGACGATTGCAATTTTTCTGAATCAATCTTGCGCGTCGGTGCAAGCACCGGTCGGTTCCCAAGAATGCGACTCGTGATGGCCAGCGGCACCAGCATGCTGACCATGGACGCCAGAAATACGCTCTTCATGATCGACAGGGTCGTGATCTGGCCGCCAATCCAGAGCATGGTGGTGGTGACATCGCCAATCGGCGTCCAGGCGCCGCCGGCGTTGGCGGCAATCACAATGATGCCGGCAAAAAAGATCCGGTCTTCCCACTTGTCGAGCAGTTTCTTCATCAGTGAAATCATGACGATGGTGGTGGTCAGGTTGTCCAGGATGGAACTCAGGAAGAAGGTCACAAAACCCACGATCCACATCAGAGACGAAAGCCGGGTGGTCTTGATGCGCGAGGTGATCGCCAGAAAGCCTTCATGCGCGTCGACGACCTCGACGATGGTCATCGCGCCCATCAGGAAGAAGACAATTTGCGCCGTTCCCATCAGCGATCGATTCAGATCCGCATCGACCTGGTTGATGTCGCCGCTGGCCAGCGCGTAGACCGTCCACAACCAGCCGGCCCCCATCAGCGCCGAGGCCGATTTGCTGATCTTGAGCGGGTGCTCCAGTGCGATCGCCAGATAGGAAAGGACAAAGATGACGGAGATGGCGGTCAACATGGTGTATTTGTTCGAGTGTGTGAGGTGAGTGAGACAGGCGCAGCGATCATTGAGGATGTGAAATATCGAAAACTTGGCGCAGGTAGGCCAGGTATTTTTCGTCCTCGCACATGTCCTTGGACGGCGAGTCCGACAGCTTGGCCACTGGCTGGCCGTTGCAGCGCACCATCTTGATCACGTTCTGTAGCGGCTCATAGCCCAGATCGTTGGTCAGGTTGGTGCCGATGCCGAAAGCCAGCTGGCAACGGCCCTTGAACTGCAGGTAGAGCTTGATCGTTCGCGGCACGGTCAGCGCGTCGCTGAAGATCAGGGTCTTGGTGCGCGGATCGACCCGGTTGTGGTGGTAATGCTCCAGCATGCGCTCGGCCCACTGGAACGGGTCGCCGCTGTCATGACGGGCGCCGTCGAACAGCTTGCAGAAATAAAGGTCGAAATCGCGCAGGAAGGCGCTCATGCCGTAGACATCGCTGAGCGCGATGCCGAGGTCGCCGCGGTACTCCTTGGCCCAGGATTCAAAGGCGTAGATCTGGCTGTCGCGCAGCCTCGGCCCCAGTGCCTGGCAGGCCTGCAGATACTCATGCGCCATCGTGCCCAGCGGCGTCAGGCCGAGCTTCATCGCGAACAGCACATTGCTGGTGCCGGCCAGCTGGCCGGCGGTGCCGGCGATATTGCCGGGGCTCTGGCTGGTGCCAAGACGGCTCAGGAGCACGCGCAGGACTTCTTCGTGCCAGGCCATGGAAAAACGCCGGCGGGTACCGTAATCGGCAATTTTCAGTTCATCGAGTCCCGGCTCGCGCAGCTGTCCGATCTTGGTGTCAAGACGCCTTCTGCCCTCCATCAAGTCGGGCAGCTTCTGGGTGTTGCGGAAGTAGACCTCGTTGACGATCGCCAGCACCGGGATCTCGAACAGGATCGTGTGCAGCCACGGCCCGCGAATGCTGATGTCGATCTCGCCGGAAGGCAGCGCCGTCACCGTGATGTATTTTTCGTTGAGCTTGAACAGGCCCAGAAAATCGACAAAGTCGCTCTTGATGAAGCGCAGCGAATGCAGGTAGACCAGCTCCGCATCCTGAAAATGCAGGCTGCACAGCGAACGGATTTCATCGCGTATCTCGTTCACATGGGCAGCCAGTTCATGCCGGGCGCGTCCGCTGGCAGGGTCGATGCCGGGATTGCGGCACTTGAACTTGTACTCCACCTGCGCGCCGGGAAATTGATGCAGCACGGCCTGCATCATGGTGAACTTGTAGAGGTCGGTGTCAAGAAGACTGGTGATGATCATGCCTGAACTTTAATCGGTTGGCTGTCGCGCCGCCATCGTAATTACCCGCTCTGCGCCAGCGGGCGGGATTTCATTCCAGCCAGTGCACGAAGTCCTCGACCGGCACCCGCGGCGTGTGGAAGGTGTTGACCACGGCCGTCTCGTCGGCATAGCCCAGCGCCATGCCGCAGACCAGCATTTCCTGCGCGCTGGCGCCGATGTGCGGCAGGATGATCTTGTTGAACATGTTCCAGGCCTGCTGCGGACAGGTTGAAAGGCCCCGGCCGCGCGCCGCCACCATGATGTTCTGCAGGAACGTTCCGTAGTCAAGCAGCGAGCCGCGTCCCATGCCCTTGTCCAGCGTGAACATCAGCCCCACCGGCGCGTCGAAGAACCTGAAATTGCGCTGCATCTGGACGTGCATCTTGTCGCGGTCGGCCTTGCCGATGCCCAGCAGACCATAAAGGCCCCAGCCGTTTTCGCGCCGACGGTCAATATACGGACTGACCCACTGGGCCGGGTAGTAGTCATACTGCTCCTGGTAGTCGGCCGCCAGCGCCGGATTGGCGCGCAGGGCATCGTGCGTCGCGCACACCTTGTGCACCAGCTGGTCCCGACTGGCGCCCTGCAACACATAGACCTTCCACGGCTGCGTGTTGGTGCCCGATGGCGCGCGACTGGCGACCTGCAGCAGTTCGACAAGGGTCTGGCGTGGCACCGCCTGCGGGGTGAACGCGCGCACCGCCATGCGCGAGCTTATGGCGCGGTCCACAATGGCGCAATCGGCAACAGCGTGTGTCATAGAAGGGTCTCCAGAACGGTTTTGAGCTTGGACGGCAAGGGGGTCGGGCGACGGGTCTGCCGATCGACGTAGACATGAACAAAGTGACCTCTGGCGGCGCTCAGGGGCTCCCCTTGCGCAAACAGCCCGACCTCGTAGCGCACGCTGCTCGAGCCGAGGCGGGCGACGCGGATGCCGGCGTCCACGGTCTGCGGAAAGGCCAGCGGCGAAAAATAGTTGCACTGGGTCTCGATCACCAGCCCGATGACCTCGCCGTGCTCGACGTCCAGCACCCCCTGCTCGATCAGGTAGGCGTTGACGGCAGTGTCGAACCAGCTGTAATAAACCACGTTGTTCACGTGCCCATAGGCATCGTTGTCCATCCAGCGCGTGCCGATTCTGCGAAACTGCCGGTACGCTGTGCGCGGCTCAGGCTGTGGTTTATCAAATCTGTTGTCGCTCATGATGGGTCCGATTTTGCCAGCATGCTGGCGGCAGGCCTGAAACAAGCCGCGCCCAGGCGACAAGGTCTTGTGTGACAAAGGTGATGTCGGCGTGAATAAATCATGTTTTTTAGAATTTTGAGTCTAATATGTTGCGTCGCAGCAAAAAACGCTTGCAAGCTTGGATGACCCCCCTATAATTCACTCATGCTGCACTGCAACATAAACTGGGCCTAGGCCACGGTTCGGCGCAGATACCTTTATTACCCCCACTCTTACCGGAGAAATCATGATGTTGACCGTCGAACAAGTTCTGGCTTCACAAAAAGCAAATGTCGAAACCCTGATGGGTCTGACCGCCAAGGCCTTTGAGGGCGTCGAAAAGATTGTCGAACTCAATCTGACTGCTTCCAAGGCTGCGCTGGCCGAAAGCTCGGAGCACGCCAAGGCGCTGCTGAGCGTCAAGGATGCGCAAGAGCTGATGGCACTGCAATCGAGCCTGTTCCAGCCGCTGGCTGAAAAGACCGCCGCCTACAGCCGTCATCTGTATGACATCGCTTCCGGCGCCGGCGCCGATTTCGGCAAGACCCTGGAAAGCCAGGCCACTGAAGCACAGAAGAAATTCATGGGTCTGGTCGACAACGCTGCCAAGAACGCACCGGCCGGCTCCGAGACCGCTGTCGCCGTGATGAAAAGCGCTGTGTCAGCCGCCAACAATGCGCTGGAGTCGGTGCAGAAGGCTGTCAAGCAGGCGACCGATGTCGCTCAGTCGAATTTCAACGCAGTCGCTGCCTCGGCCGTCGATGCCGCCAAGCCGGCTTCCAAAAAGCGCTGATTTTTGACCACAGCGTGATGAAAGCTTGAGAAAAGTCACTGATTGGGGCTTTAACTCTACAAAATCAGGGGAAACCCTGAGATACTTCATCCAAGTAGATTTTTTGAAGACTGCTTAGTTTTCACAGGTTGTCTCCTCGGGTCCTTTCGTAACCTACCGGTTCAGGGATCCCTTAAGGGCTGGTCGCAAGATCAGCCCTTTTTTTGCGCGCGATGTGCCGCTGCCGGGTCTTTGAAAACCCGTCACAATCTGCTTCATGAAATTTCTCCACACCATGCTGCGCGTTGGCGATCTGCAGCGCTCGATCGACTTCTACACCCAGGTCATGGGCATGCAACTGCTGCGCAAGACCGAAAACCCGGACTACAAGTACACGCTCGCGTTCGTCGGCTATGGCAAGAATCCGGAGCATGCCGAGATCGAACTGACCTACAACTGGGGCGTCGATTCGTATGAACTCGGCACCGCCTTTGGCCATCTGGCGCTCGGCGTGCCGGACGTCTATGGCGCCTGCGAGCGAATCAAGGCGGCCGGCGGCAAGGTCACGCGCGAAGCCGGCCCGGTCAAGGGCGGCAACACCGTGATTGCCTTTGTGACAGACCCCGACGGTTACAAGATCGAGCTGATCCAGCGCCCCTGAGCCTGACCGCCATGCCATTCGCCCATTCCGGTCTGAAAACAGTCGCAACGGCGCTGATCGCCGGCGCCCTGGTCCTGCCCTGCCTGCCGGCCTGCGCCTGGGATTGGGGCCCCGCTTCGATGGTCGAGGGTTCCGGCCGAACGATACAGTCCCTCCAGCGGCTTGCCAGCTTCAGGCATCTGTCGCTGGAATTGCCGGCCAGCGTGCGGCTGATCCAGGGCGAGACCGAGGCGGTGCTGATCGAGGCCGATGACAATCTGCTGCCGCTGATCGAAGCGGTGGTCGAAGAGCATCAACTCAAGATCCGGCCGCTGCGCCGCTCCAGCGCATTCAAGCCCGGATCGATCAGGATCACGGTCAACGCCCGGGCGATCGAGCGCCTTTCGATTTCGGGTTCTGGTGACATCAGGTCCGACAAGCTTCAGGCGGCATCGCTGGAAGCGCGGATTTCCGGTTCCGGCGACATCCGCATCGGCGCGCTCGATGCCGATGCGCTGCGCGTGACGATCTCTGGCAACGGTGACTTTCAGGCCGGCGGGCGCGCCGATTCGGTCGAAGCAAGCGTCTCGGGCTCAGGCAACATCCATCTCGAGCGGCTGGCTGCCAGGGCCGTCAAGCTCAGCATCGCCGGTTCCGGCAACGCGCAGCTCTGGGCCAGCCAGACGCTCGATGTGAACATTGCGGGATCGGCAAACGTGGACTACTACGGCGATGCCGCCTTGAGTCGCACGGTGGCGGGCTCCGGGCGCATCAGGAGACTGGGCGTCGCACCTGGCAAGCCTGACTGAGCAGCGCCGGCTGCTATCGCTTGAGCCGTTGTGAGTCTCGGGCCAAGCGGGTCACGCCAGCCCAGTCGCCGCGCGACAGCGCGTCGGCAGGCACCAGCCATGAACCGCCAACGCACAGCACATTGGGCAGCGACAGAAAGTCGATCGCGTTCTGCGCGGTGACGCCGCCGGTGGGACAGAAGCTGACATCAAAGAACGGACCGCTCCAGGCTTGCAGCATCGCCACGCCGCCGGCCTGCAGCGCCGGAAAGAACTTCAGCTCGGTGAACCCGTCCTCTCGCGCCAGCATGATTTCACTGCCGGTCGCCACACCCGGCAGCAAGGGCAGGCAGACATCGCGACAGGCCTGGCCAACGGCGCTGGTGTAGCCCGGGCTGACCGCAAACCGGGCACCGGCCATGGCGGCGGCCTGCGCGTCCGAGCGGCTGCGAACGGTGCCTGCACCGACCACCGCCTGCGGCACCTCGCGGGCAATGGCCTCGATGCATGCCAGCGCCTGCGGCGTGCGCAACGTGACCTCCAGCATCCGGATGCCGCCATCCAGCAGCGCCAGCGCCAGCGGCACCGCATGCGCGATATCGTGCAGCGCAATGATCGGGATCACCGGGGCGTCCTGCATGACCTGCAGCGCGGACAATTTCAGCATATCGTTCATCAACAACTCCGCTCAAAAATGGCGCAAGCTCAAAGCCAGCTGCAGGCGCCTGCGCGGTGGTACGCAGCCGACTCGGCCGTCAGCAACTCAGGGCGCCCAAGCAGTCGCTGCGCGGCCTGCTCGCGCATCCTGGACTTTTCGCTGTTGGGCAGACCTGAGGTCATCGGACCCGCCGGCACAAACAGCGTTGGCAAATGGCCGAAATGCAGCGCACCGATCAGCAAGCCCGGCACGATCTTGTCGCAGACGCCGAGCATCAACACCGCATCGAAAACGTCGTGGCTGAGCGAGACTGCGGTCGCCATCGCGATCACATCGCGCGAGAACAGGCTGAGTTCCATGCCGGCCGTGCCCGGCGTCACGCCGTCGCACATCGCCGGCACGCCGCCCGCCACCTGGGCGGTGGCGCCCAGTCGGCGCGCCTCCGTCTTGACAATGTCCGGGTAATGCTGGAACGGCGCGTGGGCCGACAGCATGTCGTTGGAGGCATTGATGATGCCGATGTTCGGCGCCCGTTCTCCCACCACGCGCAGCTTGTCATTGGCTGGCAGCGCGGCAAAGGCGTGCGCCCCATTGGCGCAACCCAGCCGCTCGGCGCCGGGCTTGCGAGCGGCTGCGATGGCCAGACGGTCCAGATAGTCGCGCCGCGTCGCCAGACTGCGTTGCCGGATTCGACGGGTTACGGCTTCAACGCTTGGCTGAAGTTTCATGAATTGAACAAATTTTGGTAACAAAATTACAGACGCAATGGTACTCCGCCGCCGGAGCCATGGAGCGCAGTCGGTTACCAACTGCTTACCCAAGCTGAAACGCGCAACCGGGCCGACTGCCGCAGCCCTTGGGCGCGCGGCAAGCCATGACGACCGCGTTTCGCCCCCGACCGTTGGCCCGGCACCTTGCCGGCGAGCGCCGCGTCGGATCCCGAGTTGCCTATACTCCCAGCATGAAATCTCTCGCCAACCTCCGCAAAAGCTACGAACGCGCCGAACTCGGCGAAGAGGCCTCGCACGCCGACCCTCTGCAGCAGTTTGAGCAATGGCTGCAGGAGGCGATTGCGGCCGAAATACCGGAGCCCAACGCGATGACGCTGGCGACCGTGGCCAGCAATCTGAGGCCTTCGACGCGCGTCGTGCTGATCAAGGGCTACGACACCCGCGGCATCAGCTGGTTCACCAACTACCAGAGCCGAAAGGGCCAGGAACTGGCTGGCAACCCCTATGCGGCCCTGCAGTTTCACTGGGTCGAGCTCGAGCGCGTGGTGCGCATCGAAGGCCTGGTCGAAAAAATCGACGACCAGGAAAGCGACGCCTACTTTCACAGCCGTCCGCTCGACTCGCGCATTGGCGCCTGGGCCTCGCCGCAGAGCCAGGTGATCAGCGGCCGCTCGGTGCTGATTGCCAATGCGGCAAAGTACGGCGCCAGGTTTCTGCTGCAGCCGCCGCGCCCACCGCATTGGGGCGGCTACCGTCTGCGGCCCGACAACTGGCAGTTCTGGCAGGGGCGCAAGAGCAGATTGCACGACCGTTTGCGCTATACCCTGATGCCGGACAAGGCCTGGTCAAGAGAACGTCTGGCCCCCTGACGGGCGCAAGATCTCAGAGCGCGCCCAGCAGCGCCATCACCAGTGAGACCGTCAGCATCGCCAGCGCGGTCGACACGGCGACGCTGGCAGTCACCAGTTCCTCGGCCACCTGGTAACGCTGCGAAAACAGAAACACGTTGGCGCCGATCGGCATCGAGGCCGCCACAATCATCACCGACAGCGACACGCCGCTGAGCCCGAGCGACACGCTCAGCAGCGCCACCAGCGCCGGAAAAGCCAGATTCTTGATCAGCGCCAATCCGATCGCAGCCTTGAGATTCTGGCCGACCCGCACCTGGGTCAGGGTGGCGCCGACCAGCAGCAGCGCCATCGGGCCAAACGCGTTGCTCAACAGCAGCAGCGGCTTGTCGACGATGGGCGCAATCACCAGTCCGGTCTGCGCAAAAAGCAGGCCGGCGATGATAGGCAGCGGCACCGGATGAACGATGCCATTGCGCATCGCAACCAGCACGGTCCACAGCATGTGCTGTCGCTCCCCGGCGGCGCCGGCCCTGGCCTCGCGCGCCACCGCCAGTTCCAGCACCACGGTGGCCAGCGTCAACAGCACCAGCGCATGCACCGATATCAGCGTGAACAGCGTGACCAGGCCGGCTTCACCATAGGCCAGGCCCACCAGCGGCACGCCGATCATCACGGTGTTGCTGAAAGTGACCGCCAGGGCCAGCACGGTGGACCGGCGCGTAACGCCCTGCCAGGCCAGCATCGTCGCGAACAACAGGGCGGCGGCGACAAAATACATCGCCACCGGCTTGAAGTCGAGCTGTTCCACGTGCACCGTGCTCATGGTGCGAAACAGCAGCGCTGGCGTCAGCACCATGAAGACCAGGTTCGACAGGTCCTTGGTCGCTTCCGCCCGGATCCAGCCCATCCGACCGGCCAGATAGCCGATCGCAATCAGCAGCACCACCGGCAGCAGCGAGGAAACGATCGGATTGTTCATGTCAGCCAATCGCCTGCCGAGCCTGATCGCGCCGCTGGCGACAGCCAGGCCTTACTTGACGAGCCGCGCAAAGGTGCGGCGAAACTTCGCCACCTTGGGTGCCGCGACCGCCATGCAGTAGCCCTGCTGCGGATTCTTGGCAAAGTAATCCTGGTGGTAATCCTCGGCCGGCCAGTAGTTTTCAAGCGGCAGCACCTCGGTGACGATCGCACTGCGGTAGTCGCCGCTGTTCGACATCTGCGCGATCAGCTCGTCCGCAACCGCCTTCTGTGGCGGGTCGGAGAAGTAGATGCCGCTGCGGTACTGGGTCCCGGCGTCATGGCCCTGGCGATTGAGCGTTGTCGGATCATGAACAAGAAAGAATATCTCCAGGATTTCACGCAGGCTGATCTGAAGCGGGTCAAAGCGCAGTCTGACGACCTCGTTATGGCCGCTGCTGCCACTGCAGACCTGCTCGTAGCCGGGCCGCACCAGATGCCCGTTGCAGTAGCCGCTTTCGACGTCCTCGACCCCCTTGACGCAGACAAAGACCGCTTCCGTGCACCAAAAACAGCCGCCACCGAGGGTAATCGTTTGCAGAGCGTCAGACATCGAGGGCCTCCATCCAAAGTCGCTATTGTGCGGGAGATCGACCTTGGCCGACTTCCCGGCCGGCGCTCCACTGCCAAGCGGACCGGTTGCTTGCCATGACCCGGACCAGGCGCTGAGTCCCGACAACTCGCGCCAACAGGATTGACAGCTGATCGTTCGGAAGCTACATTAATAACCAGTCAGTCATTAAAACCGTGACACTTCCAGCAACGCTCCCGCCCCGCAAGACGCCGCCGCCCGCCAGCCACGAGCGGCGCAAGGACGCGCGCCCGGGCGAGCTGCTGGCGGCCGCGCTGGAACTGTTCGTGGAAAAGGGCTTTGCGGCCACCCGCGCCGAGGAAGTGGCGCGGCGCGCCGGCGTTTCCAAGGGCACGCTGTTCCTCTACTTTGCCAGCAAGGAAGAATTGTTCAAGGCCGTGATCCGGGAAAACATCTCCGGACGCTTTTCGCAGTGGAATGCGGAATTCGACGCCTTTGAAGGCAGCACCGCCGACATGCTGCGCCAGTGCATGGCGCTATGGTGGCAGCGCCAGGGTGCTTCGAAGGTCTCGGGAATCACCAAATTGATGCTCAGTGAAGGCAGGAACTTCCCCGAGCTGGCCCTGTTCTACCGCAGCGAAGTGATACAGCCGGCGCAACGGCTGATCCGTCGCATCCTGCAGCGCGGCATAGACCGCAAGGAGTTTGCCGCCGTGGACCTGAAGTACGGCGTCTACACGGTCATGGCGCCGATGATCTTCCTGCAGCTTCTGATGCATTCGAACGCATGCCTTGACGCCGATGCGATCGAGCTGGTGCCCGAGGACTATCTGGCGGCTCAGGTTGAGACCCTTCTGGCCGGTCTTTGCGTGCGAGACCGCACCCCCTCGAAAGACAAAGGACAACACTCGTCATGAAACGCTGGTTGAAATGGGCGCTGCTCGCGCTGCTCGTGGCGCTGCTCGCGGCCGCCGTGGTGCGTTCGCTGTCGAGCCGCACGGCGCAGCAGGAAAAGGTCGCCGCGCTGGCCGCCGAGCGGACCCAGACCGTGGTCGAGCTCGCCAGCAATGACGTGGTCGAGGTCAACAGCCGGGAGCTGGCCCTGGGCCTGTCGATTTCGGGCGCGCTCAAAGCCGCGAATTCGGCGATTGTCAAGGCCAGGGTGGCCGGCGAATTGCAGGATCTGACCGTGCGCGAAGGTGACACGGTCAAAGCCGGCCAGATCGTCGCCCGGGTCGATGCCACCGAGTACAACGCGCGGCTGCGCCAGGCGCAGCAGCAGGCCGAAGCGGCCAAAGCCCAGATCGACATTGCGCGCCGGGCGTTCGACAACAACCGCTCGCTGGTCGAGCAGGGCTTTATCTCCAAGACCGCGCTCGACACCTCGCTGGCCAGCCTGGCCGCCGCCGAGGCAAGCCATCGGGCCGCGCTGGCCGGCGCTGAAGTCGCAGCCAAAGCGCTCGACGACACGGTGCTGCGCGCGCCCATCGGTGGCCTGATTTCGCAGCGACTGGCGCAGCCCGGCGAGCGCGTGGCGCCGGAGGCGCGGATTGTGGAGATCGTCGATCTGAGCCGGCTGGAACTCGAAGCCAGCCTGAGCGCCGGCGAATCGCTGGACCTGCGCCTGGGTCAGAGCGCGCTGTTGCGGGTCGAGGGCTCGGCCAAGCCGATTTCCGCCCGCGTGGTGCGGATCAACCCCAGCGCCGTCGCCGGCAGCCGCGCGGTCGTGGCCTACCTCGCGGTCGAACCGGTCGAAGGTTTGCGCCAGGGCCTGTTTGCGCAGGGAACGCTGGCCACCGGCCGCCTGCGCACGCTGGCAGTGCCGCTGAGCGCCGTGCGCACCGACAAGCCGCAGCCCTACGTGCAATTGCTGAGCGGGCAGCGCGTGCTGCACCAGACCGTGCAGACCGGCGCTCGGGGTGAATTCGACGGCCAGCCGATGCTCGAGATCAAGGGCGTGCCGGAGCATTCCAGACTGGTGTCGGGCAGCATCGGCTCGCTGCGCGACGGCACGGCGTTCCGTATGAGCGGCGTCCCGGCGAGCGCGGCGGCTGGCAAATAGGCCATGTGGTTCACCCGCGTCAGTCTCAAGAATCCGGTCTTCGCGACCATGATCATGCTGGCGATCGTCGTGCTCGGCCTGTTCTCCTACCAGCGCCTGCAGGTCGACCAGTTTCCGAATGTCGATTTTCCGGTGGTTGTGATCACCACCGAATACCCGGGCGCCTCGCCTGAAATTGTCGAGAGCGAAGTAACCAAGAAGATCGAGGAAGGGGTCAACTCGATCGCCGGCATCAATGCGCTGACCTCGCGCAGCTACGAGAGCATGTCGGTGGTCATCATCGAATTCCAGTTGCACATCAACGGTCGCAAGGCGGCCGATGACGTGCGCGAGAAGGTGTCCATCCTGCGCCCCACGCTGCGCACCGAAGTGAAGGAGCCGCGGGTGCTGCGCTTCGATCCCGCCAGCAAGGCGGTCTGGTCGCTGGCGGTCTTGGCGGCCCCCGCGCCTGCCACTTCCCCGGCGGGCGCAAAGGCCATGTCCGACGTTGAATTGACCAGCTGGGCCGACCAGACGCTCAGGAAGCGTCTTGAAAATGTGCGCGGCGTCGGCTCGGTGACGCTGGTCGGCGGCACCAAGCGCGAGATCAACATCTACCTCAGGCCGCAGGCGCTGGAAGCCTTTGGCGTGACACCGGAACAGGTCGCCAATGCGGTGCGCACCGAAAGCCAGGACCTGCCGCTGGGCGCGGTCCGCTCGCTCGAACAGGAGCGCGTGCTGCAGATCCAGGCCCGGATGCAGCGGCCGGAGGACTTTGGCCGCATCATCGTCGCGCGCAAGGGCGCCACCCCGGTGCGCCTGGAGCAGCTCGCCAGCGTCACCGACGGCGCCCAGGAGACCGACAGCCTGGCGCTTTTCAGCGGCCAGCGCACGCTGCTGCTCAGCGTCCAGAAGTCGCAGGACGAGAACACCATCGCCGTCATCGACGGTCTGCAGCAGGCGGTTGCCGCGATCAAGTCCGAACTGCCTCCCGGCGTGCGCCTGGAGCCGGTCTACGACGGCTCGCGCCAGATCCGGGTGGCGGTGGAGAACGTCGGTGAGACCCTGATCGAAGGCGCATTGCTGACGATCCTGATCGTGTTCCTGTTCCTCAATTCCTGGCGCTCGACCGTGATCACCGGCCTGACGCTGCCGA
>JBMOJJ010000314.1:0-4267 GCA_049315845.1 Rhodoferax sp. | reverse complement strand
AGAAGCTCAGGTTCGGCGCAAAGTCGTCGATGTGCATGCCGCGCGCCAGATAGGCTTCGACCAAGGTGAAGCCGTTCGAGAGCGTGAACGCGAGCTGGCTGATCGGGTTCGCACCGGCCTCGGCAATGTGGTAACCGCTGATCGAGACCGAGTAGAAATTGCGCACCCGGTTGTGGACAAAATATTCCGCAATATCTCCCATCACCTTGAGGCTGAATTCGGTCGAGAAAATGCAGGTGTTCTGCCCCTGGTCTTCTTTCAGGATGTCGGCCTGCACCGTGCCGCGCACGTTCTCCTGCACCCACTCCCGGATCTTGGCCAGTTCGGTGTCGGTCGGTTCGCGCTTGTTTTCAACCTTGAATTTGTCGATGTTCTGGTCAATGGCGGTGTTCATGAACATGGCCAGAATCGTCGGTGCCGGGCCATTGATGGTCATCGAGACCGAGGTCGTCGGGCTGCACAGATCAAAGCCGCTGTAGAGCACCTTGAGGTCATCAATCGTGGCAATGCTGACGCCGCTGTTGCCGACCTTGCCGTAGATGTCCGGGCGCGGATCGGGGTCGTTGCCGTACAGCGTGACCGAGTCAAACGCGGTGGACAGGCGCTTGGCCGCCATGCCGGAACTCAGCAGTTTGAAGCGCGTATTGGTGCGGAAGGCGTCGCCCTCGCCGGCGAACATGCGCGTCGGGTCTTCGCCCTCGCGCTTGAAGGCAAAGGTGCCGGCGGTGTAGGGGTAGCTGCCGGGCACGTTGTCCAGCGTCAACCACTTCAGGATTTCGCCATGGTCTTCATACTGAGGCAAGGCCACTTTGCGGATCGTGGTGCCACTCAAGCTTTTGGTGGTCAGGGCGGTGCGGATTTCCTTGTCCCGGATCTTCACCACGTACTCGTCGCCAGCGTAAGCGGTCTGCATCGCGGGCCACTGTGCCAGCAACTTGCGTTCCGCGGCGCCAAGTTGCTCTTCACGCTGTCCGGCCAGATCCGTGACGGCCTCGTAGGCATTGGTCTTGCTGGCGTCGGCGAGTTTGAGCATGCGCGCGCTCTCGCGCAACTGCTGGACTTCGCGCGCCAGCCTGGCCTGAGAGCGAGCGCGCTTCTTGTAGCTGCGCACAGAGTCGCTGATTTCGGCCAGGTAACGGGTGCGCGAGGCCGGCACGACCGGCGTCTGGTTGGTGCTGTGGCGCACCGACACCCTTGGCAACTGATTTCCTGACGCCAGTTTCATGCCCAGTTCGCCAAGGCGGATCTTGAGCGCCTGGTACAGGGCCGTGACGCCGTCATCGTTGAAGCGCGCCGCCATCGTGCCAAACACCGGCATCTGCTCAGCCGGCGTTGTAAAGGCTTCGCGGTTGCGCTGCACCTGCTTGGCCACGTCGCGCAAAGCGTCGAGCGCGCCCTTGCGGTCAAACTTGTTGATCGCGACAAACTCGGCGAAGTCCAGCATGTCGATCTTCTCGAGCTGGCTGGCGGCGCCAAACTCGGGCGTCATCACGTACATCGGCACATCGACATGCGGCACGATCGCCGCGTCGCCCTGGCCGATGCCCGAGGTCTCGACCACGATCAGGTCAAAGCCCGCCACCTTGCAGGCGGCAATCACGTCGGGCAGCGCGGCGCTGATCTCGGAACCGAAGTCCCGTGTCGCAAGCGAACGCATGAAGACGCGCGGACCCTGGCTCCAAGGACTGATGGCGTTCATGCGGATGCGGTCGCCCAGCAGGGCGCCACCGGTCTTGCGGCGCGACGGGTCGATGCTGATCAGTGCAATGCGCAGGCTGTCGTCCTGGTCCAGCCGCAGCCGCCGTATCAGTTCATCGGTCAGCGACGACTTGCCGGCGCCGCCGGTGCCGGTGATGCCCAGCACCGGGACTTTCAGGGTCGCGGCCGCCTCGCGCAACTGCTCGAGCAGCGCGTTGAACGAAGCGCCCGGCGCCGCCTTTGCCTGACCGTCGGCCTTTTCGTTCTCCAGCGCCGTGATCAGTTGCGCCAGCGCGCGCCAGGCCATTTCGCCGTGGCCCTGGATGGAAGCCATGACCTTCGGCGCGTAGCTCGTGAGATCCTGGTCGCATCGCATCACCATCTCGCCAATCATGCCGGCCAGGCCCATACGCTGCCCGTCTTCCGGGCTGTAGATGCGCGAGACGCCATAAGCCTGCAGTTCCCGGATTTCCGGCGGAACGATGACGCCGCCGCCACCACCAAATACCTGGATGTGCGAGCCGCCGCGCTCCTTGAGCAGGTCCACCATGTACTTGAAATACTCGACATGGCCGCCCTGATAGGAACTGATGGCGATGCCCTGCGCATCCTCCTGCAAGGCGGCGGTCACGACCTCGTCGACGCTGCGGTTGTGCCCCAGATGAATCACTTCGGCGCCCATGCTCATCAGGATCCGGCGCATGATGTTGATCGCCGCATCGTGTCCGTCGAACAGGCTGGCGGCCGTCACAAAACGCACCTTGTTGGCGGGACGGTAACTGGCGAGCGCCTTGAATTCGGCGGATAGATCGGTCATGATGTGGCTCCGGGACTTGACGTTTACGTAAACGTCAATCTTAGCGGTTTTTCAAGACAAAGGGCGCTTGCGCGCCCCCTGACCTGTTTGATGGAAGGCAACAATCAGTTCATTTGTAAAGCAGATGCGGCAGCCACAAGCCAATCGCCGGGAACATGTACAACAGAACAATGGCCAGCACCTGGATCGCCATGAAGGGCAGCATACCGGCAAAAATCTGGTTCAGCGTCACGTGCGGCGGGCTCACGCCCTTGAGGTAAAACGCCGCCATCGCCACCGGCGGACTCAGGAATGCCGTTTGCAGGTTCAGCGCCACCAGCAAGCCAAAGAACAGCGGGTCGACGCCGAAATGCGGCAACAGCGGAATGAAGATCGGCATGAAGATGACGATGATCTCTGTCCACTCCAGCGGCCAGCCGAGCAAAAAGATGACAACTTGCGACAGCACCATGAACTGCACCGGCGTCATGTTGAGCGACAGCACCCACTGGTTGATGATCTCCTGGCCGCCAAGCAAGGCAAACGCCGCCGAGAAAATGCTGGAGCCTACAAACAGCCAGCACACCATGGCGCTGGTCTTGGCCGTCAGGTAAACCGACTCTCGGATCATGCCGATGTTGAGTCGTCGATAGGCCGCGGCCAACACCAGTCCACCCGCCGAGCCCATGGCCGCCGCCTCGGTTGGCGTGGCCAGGCCGAACACGATGGTACCCAGTACCGCCATGATCAGCATCGCCAGCGGAAAGAAGGACCCGAGCAGCATCTTGAAGATCTCCATCCGGGCAAAGCTGAAATAGCCATAGGCAATCGCCAGGCCCACGACACAGCTGCCCAGCGCAATCCAGAAAGCCAGCGGCACCGGTCGGCGCTCCTGCGCCGCCAAGGGCTTGGCCTCCGCCGCAGCAGCTGGTTTGACCACCGCCTTGGCGACCACCACAGCGGAAGCTGTCTCCACCGGCTTGGCGGCTTCTGCTGCCCCTTCGGCTGCAGGCTCCTGCAGTCCGCCTTCAGCCTCGGGCTCCTGCAAGCCCCCCGCTTGCGGCTGTTCATCTTCGGCCACAGTGATCGCACCACTGCCCATCTCCACCACGCCCTCAGGAGCACGCTCCAGCGGGGCCGTGACACTCATATAAACGGTACCCATGACGAACGCCACGGTCAGAGCGGGAAGCAAGGCGATGAACAGATGGTTCAGCAGTGTTCCCATCGGGACCTGTGCATTGCGCTTGCCCTTGATCGCGCCAATCAGGCCCGGCAAGACCTTGTCGCTGATGGTGCTGGAAACGATTTCGGCAAAGGCCGGCAAGGGCACGTGCCGTTCCGCCTCCGACAAGGGCGGTGCCAGACTCGGCTTGAGCTTGGCGACGATGATCACATAGCCGATGTACAGCCCAGCGAGCATGATGCCGGGAAAGAAGGCGCCGGCATAGAGTTGCACCACCGATACGCCGGCGGTGGCACCATAAACGATCAGCAAGACCGAAGGCGGAATCAGGATACCCAGGCAACCGCCGGCCGTGATGGCACCGGCCGACAACTTGACGTCGTAACCGGCCTTGAGCATGGCCGGGAAGGCCAGCAGCCCCATCAGCGTCACCACCGCACCCACGATGCCGGTGGCCGTGGCAAACACAGCACAGGTGACGATGGTGGCGACCGCCAAAGAACCCGGGATGCGCGCCGTAGCCAGGTGCAGACTCTTGAACAACTTCTCGATCAGGTTGGCCCGCTCCACCAGGTAACCCATGAAGA
>JBMOJJ010000313.1:0-4269 GCA_049315845.1 Rhodoferax sp. | reverse complement strand
AACCTCGACCCATCGCACAGAATCGGTCGCGCAGGGATTGGAGAAAAAATCAATCCGATCGACAAAACCGCCGGCCCGCTCGGTCAAGCGCGCGAGATCCGGCGCGGCTTCGCTGACGCTGGCGAGCGCCTGTGCGGCGCGCTCGCAGGCCGCCTGCAGCGTGTCGAGTCCGTCCTGCCAGTCCACGCCATTCAACTGATCCGGCACGCTGCCGACCCAGCGCAACTTGAGGCCTGAAACGGGCCTGCCGACGAGCAGCCGAAAGTCGCGCGCCGCGCGTTCGATATCGCCCGCCAGCGTCTGCCAGTCGGCCAGCCCGCGCGCGTGCTGCAGACCGGTGGCCAGCAGGTCCCGGGCAAAGTCCAGCAAATGCCCGGTCGTCAACTGCTTGCCGAGAAACTGGACTCCGGTTTCATTGAGTTGATGGGCCTCATCGAAGATCACGGTCCGCACCGAGGGCAGCAGCTCGGCCATTCCCGATTCGCGCACCGCCAGATCGGCAAAGAACAGGTGATGATTGACGACCACAACGTCCGCCGCCAGCGCTTCGCGCCGGGCCTGATTGACATGGCAGGCGCGAAACTCCGGACACTGGGCACCCAGGCAATTGTCCCGCGACGACGTGACCAGCGGGATCACCGGCGAGCGTTCGTCAAGACCGGGCAGTTCGGCCAGATCGCCGGTGCGGGTCAACAGCGCCCAGGATTCGATCCGGCCCAGCGTTCGCAGCAGCCCGTGGCCCGCGAGGTTCGACTGCTGACGCGCAACAGCAAGCCGCTGCAGGCAAAGATAGCTGCCACGCCCCTTGAGCAGCGCGGCGCGCACGGGCAACCCCAAAGTCCTGATCAGAAGCGGAAGATCGCGCCCAAACAACTGGTCCTGCAGCGTCTTGGTCGCGGTCGACAGCAAAACCCTTGCGCCGCTGAGCAACACCGGCACCAGATAGGCAAAGGTCTTGCCGATGCCGGTCCCCGCCTCGACCACCAGCACCCCGCCCTGGTCCATCGTACGCGCAATCGCGCCTGCCATGTCGGTTTGCCCATCGCGCGACTTGAACTCCTCGACCGAGCGCGACAACACGCCACCCGGCGCGAAGGTCTCGCGCACAAGGTCTTCCAGACTCATTGGTCAGGCGGGTTCGTCGGGATTTACGACGCGCTCAAGTCGCACTATTTCGTCACGCAAGATCAGCCGTCTCTTCTTGAGCCGCCGCATCAACAGCTCATCCAGCGGGACCTCGTCACTGGCGCGGTCTATCATCGCATCGAGATCGCCATGCTCAATGCGCAAGTCGATCAGCCGACGTTCGGGAGAATGCAGGTTGGAGTCCACGGTTTCGCTTCGGTCTATATGAAAATAATCGAATGAATCGATCGGGAATTTTTCTTGTGTAGGTCGATAATACGACTAAATTCAACCGCACTCCATTGGATATTTTCTCTTTCTAGCCGCCATCCATGTCTAAGGGATACCGACTCAGCGCCTCGACCGGCATCCACAAGGGTGACCGTGAATACCAGCAGGATCAGGTGGCTTTGCTGAGTCACAAGCGCGCCGACGGCTGTGTGCTGGCGGTGGTCGCCGATGGCATGGGAGGCCGCAGTGGCGGACGCAAGGCCTCGGACCAGGTCATGATGACGGCGCGGCAGTTGTTCGAGCGTTACTCGCCCGCCATCGACGACGCCGCGGCGGCGCTCAAGCAACTGGTCAGTGAAGCGCACACCGTCATCAAGCTGACCGCCATCTCGTCGGAACAGGAGCCGCACAGCACGGTGGCCGCATTCCTGATCAATCCCGGCGGCGACTGCTACTGGGCGCACTCGGGCGACTCGAGAATCTACCACTACCACGGCAGCAGGTTTATCAAACGATCAATTGACCATTCCTATGTCCAGACCCTGGTCAACCGGGGCGAGCTGACCGAGGAGCAGGCCAACGTTCATCCGAAATCGAACATTCTGCTGGGCTGCCTGGGGACCGAAAAAGAGCCGCCGGTGGACGTCCATTTCATCCCGCAACTGCGCGCCGGTGACGTGCTGATGGCCTGTAGCGACGGCGTCTGGCACTACTTCACGAATGCGGAAATCGGCTCCGTTCTTGCGGCCCTGTCGGCGCGCGAAGCGACCGAGTTCCTGATTGAAAAGGCCCGTTCCAGAAGCCGCGGCGGTGGAGACAATCTGTCCGTGGTGATCGTCAAACTCGAGCCTTTGGAATCATGACCGTCAGGCGCGTGTCAACCACGCGCCGCGGCAGCGCCAGATACTCGCTTGTCTGCATTTCATGCAGGCGCGAGACCGTCCTGGGAAATTCGTGCGCGAGCGGGCCGGCGGTGTACAGCTCGTGCGCCGGCGCCGCCGCTGACATGACAAGCTTGATGCGCCGGTCGTAAAGCACGTCGATGAGCCAGGTAAAGCGGCGCGCCTCGGACGCCATGCACGGCGACATCGCCGGCACATCGCTCAGCAGCAATGTGTGGAACTGCGTGGCAATCGCAAGGTAGTCGTTCTGCGATCGCGGTCCGGCGCACAGCATCCTGAAGTCAAACCAGACCACGCCGGCGGCCCTGCGGCGCGCCCGCAGGATGCGCCCCTCGATCGGCAGAACCGGGTCCTGATCGGTCGCCTCGGCCAGACAGTCAAACGCATCCGACATCGCCGCCTCGGCCTGCGCGCCGAGCGGCGTCTGGTACAGGCTGAGCTGCGCCAGCGAGCGTCGCCGGTAGTCTGTTCCGTTATCGACATTGACCACCTGGAGATGCTCCTTCAGCAAGGCGATCGCCGGAAGAATGCGGTCCCGGTGCAATCCGTCGGGGTAAAGATCGTCCGGCCTGAAGTTCGACGTCGTGACAAAGCCAACCCCGTTGTTGAACAAGGCTTTCAGCAAGCGGTGCAGAATCATCGCGTCGGTAATGTCGGCGACGTGGAATTCATCAAAACACAGCATCCGGTATTTCTTTGCAATACGCCTGCCCAGAACGTCGAGCGGGTCCGCCGTGCCCTGCAGCGCCACCAGTTCACGATGCACTTCGCGCATGAACTCGTGAAAATGGAGCCGGGTCTTGCGCTTCAGGGGCACCGCCGCAAAGAAGCAGTCCATCAGGAAGCTCTTGCCGCGCCCGACCCCGCCATGCAGGTAGACGCCGCGCGGAATGGCGGGGCGGTTGATCAGCTTCTTGAACGCGCTGGAGCGCTTGCTGCGGTACAGCGCCCATTCGAGCTGGCAACGATCGAGCGCCTCCACCGCGCGCAACTGGGCCGGATCGGCGCTGTAACCGCGCGCCGTGAGCTCGGCTTGATAGGCCTGTTGGACGCTCACGCGGAAATCAGAAGTTCAGGCTTCGCTTGTCCACCGCCAGCGCGGCCTCTTTGGTCGCTTCGCTCAGCGACGGATGGGCGTGGCAGATGCGGGCGATGTCCTCGCTGCTGGCCCTGAACTCCATCGCCATCACGCACTCGGCAATCAGTTCGCTGGCCATCGGTCCGACGATGTGCACACCCAGAATTTCGTCGGTCAGCGCATCGGCCAGCATCTTGACCATGCCGGTCGTGTCACCCAGTGCCCGGGCCCGGCCATTGGCCAGGAACGGAAAGCTGCCCGCCTTGTAGGCCCGGCCGGCGGCCTTGAGTTGCTGCTCGGTCTGACCGACCCAGGCAATCTCCGGACTGGTGTAGATCACCCATGGAATGGTATTGAAGTTGACATGGGGATGCTGGCCGGCGATGCGTTCAGCGACCGCCACACCCTCTTCCTCGGCCTTGTGCGCCAGCATCGGTCCGCGCACGACGTCGCCGACAGCCCATACGCCGGCGGCGCTGGTGCGGCATTCGTCATCGACCACAATCGCGCCGCGCCCGTCGAGCTGCAGTCCGATGGCTTGAGCGTTCAGTCCAAGCGTGTTGGGCACGCGGCCGATCGACACGATCAGCCTGTCAACCTCCAGCGCTTGCGCCTCGCCCTTGGCATCGGTCCAGGCGACGCTGACGCCCTTCTTGCCGACCTTGATCGCACCGACGGTCACGCCGAGCTCGATCTTGAGCCCCTGCTTGACGAAGGCCTTGTGCGCCTCCTTGGCGATCTGCTGGTCAACGGCACCGAGAAACTCGGGCAGCGCCTCCAGGATCGTGACTTCGGCGCCAAGGCGGCGCCAGACCGAGCCCATCTCCAGGCCGATCACGCCGGAGCCGATCAGCGCCAGCCTCTTCGGCACTGCGACCATGCGCAAGGCGCCGTCGTTCGAGAGCACCATCTGCTCGTCAAACGGCGTGCCGG
>JBMOJJ010000039.1:0-19032 GCA_049315845.1 Rhodoferax sp. | reverse complement strand
TCATGCCCTTGGCGCCTTCGGTCAGCACCAGCTTGGCGCCGTAGGCCAGCAGCAGTTTGCGCCGCTCGATGCTCATGGTCTCGGGCATGGTCAGCGTGATCGGGATGCCGCGCGCCGCTGCCACAAAGGCCAGCGCAATACCGGTGTTGCCGCTGGTGGGTTCCACCAGTTCCTTGCCGGGCCCGAGCAGGCCGCGCTTTTCAGCGTCCCAGACCAGGGCGGCGCCAATGCGGCATTTGACGGAGTAAGCCGGGTTGCGGCCCTCGATCTTGGCCAGCACCGTGCCACCGGCGCCGTCGGTGACGCGGTTGAGTTTGACCAGGGGAGTGTGGCCGATGGTAAGTGAATTGTCAGCGTAGATTTTGGACATCATTTTCCTTTCGTTAATCCTGGACCCAGGGCAGGCCGCGCAGGCGCCAGCCGTCGCTGCCGCCGCGGTGCTGCTGCGCGTCGATTTCGCCTTCAAAGCCTTCGAGCACATTGAAGACACGGGTAAAGCCGGCCTTGGTCGCGACCTCGGCGGCCAGCACCGAGCGTTTGCCGCTGCGGCACAACAGCAAAATGTTGGCATGCTTGCCGACCTTTGCTTCGAGTTCGCGCGCAAAGCGCGGGTTGCGCGTCAGGCTCGTGCCACTGGCCCAGGCCACATGCAGGCTGCCAGGCACGTGGCCGACAAACTTGCGTTCTTCTGTTGTGCGCACGTCCACCAACAGCGCTTCGCCAGCCGAGAACAGCTCCCAGGCCAGTTGCGGCGATACGCCGCCGGCATAGGGCAGACCGGTGGCCAGTGCCACGGCGCGGACCGCGTCGAGCGCGTCAGCGAGGGCAGATGGTTCTTCAGATGTGACGGGCATAATGAAAATCCTTATAGATATCTGGGTGTTGGCGTCTGAAGGCAATTAGTTGGCTTCAGGCGTTGGAAGCGACTCTAAAGCGACCTAACCCAAATGCAAACGATTGAATATTCAGTTTTTTATTTCTAAAACATCTAAAGGAATTTGGAGTGTCCGGTGATATGACGCCCTGCACGGTCAAGCTACATTTGCAGTGCGAGCCCCAGCAATAGCGATAGAACGACCCACATGGCCTCCAGGTTGTCAAATCCGATTGAGGCAATGGCAGGTCTCGGGCAGTAGCCGGCCAGACCCCAGCCGACACCGGTGTGAACTGTGTCATGGTCTTGAAGTCAGCTCAGCGCTTCAGAACTTCCAGCCGTAGGAAACGCCCAGGATGTTTTCTTCCAGTCGTACATTGGCATTGCCACCGCCAAAGCCCGGCGGGTTGCCCGGGGGGATTGATCCGGCGCCGTTGACGGTCTGGCCGAAGGCGCGCGCAAAAAAACCGCTGACTTCGTTGCCGCCCGGTGTCGTCCAAGTACCGCCAACGGTCAGATGGTTTCTGACCACGCCCGGTGCCAGGATGTTGAAGAAGGTCTCGCTGTCAGGCACCGGCTGACTGGCAAAACTGACGCCGGCGCGCAGTGTCAGGTCGCTGCGCCACTGATGGCTGACACCAAGCTTCAGTACCGTGACATCGTTCCAGCCAAAGCCCGGGCCATTGGCCGAGCCCAGTAGCTTGCCCGCGAACAGACTGGCAACCGGGTTGCCGACAGAGCCGACCTGGCTGTAGCGAATCTTTTGCACATCGGCCGCGAGTGTCCAGTCGGGCGATGCGACAAAGGCCAAACCGAACCCGTAGTTTTCCGGGATGTCAAAGCCGCCGGCATCGGCAAACAGGCCTTTGTATCTGTCAAAGCGCCCGGAGATTTTCGAGGCCCAGGTTGCGCCCAGTGTGAATGAGGGCGTGACCTTGCCGGTCCAGCCGATGCGCACACCAGCGCCAGTGCTGCTGTCGGCGCCGAGGTCGCTGACATTTCCGGGCGCGACGGAGAAACCCGCAAAGAGGCCTACGCCCTTGGCCGAGAAGCGCTGGTAGGCGAGGTTGAGCGCGACGCCGATGGTTTGACTGTCATTGAGCTTGTAGGCGAGCGACGGCGAAACAAAAAGCTGTTCCAGGTTGATGCCGGCGGCGCCGCTGGCGCCAAAGCGGGCGTAGGGGTTGCTGGCGTAATCGGTGCTCATGCCGCCGTTGCCATAGACGGCCACACCGATCGATGTGCTCGGGCTGATGACGCGCGTGTAGCCGAAGTCCGGGATGAAGTAGTTCTTGGTTTCATCGCCGCTGTAACTTGCATCCGGACCGAAGGCATTGCCGACGATGTCGGCGGCGCGGCTGGGCCCGAACCAGGTGAGTCCCAGGTCCAGGCGGTTGCCAACGGCGGCGGTGCCGGCCGGGTTGCTGGCAGCAGCCAGGGCGTCTTGCGGCAGGGCGATGCTGACGCCGCCAATACCTTGCGACTTGGCGCCGTAGCCGTGGGAAAAGTAGCCGTTGGTGGCGCCTACCAACACGGGTGAAAGAAGGGCGGCGGCCAGGGTGATGGCACGCATGGGGATGGTGGAAGTTGTCATGGTTCTGCCGTCAAAAAGTATGTGTTTCAAGGCGCTGGTGGCACTCGGACCTGCTACTTTGCGGGACAGATGCGCAGTTGCCAACGAAGCTTTTTGTATAAGCAAGAACGAATTTCGAGCTTGTTGTCGGCCGGCGCAAGCTCAAGAGCTCCCGGTCACGTGACCAGAGCTTGGGGAGGCTGATGGGAATGTCTAGGCGCGATAAGCTGCAGGTGCTATGTCAAGCGCTTTATCACAAATCCAGTGAGGGTCTGCACAGCGCCCGCATCAGGCGCTTAATGTCGCGTACGCTGCTCGCCCAATTGCGACCAGCCGCTTCTGTTCATCGAGTAACTCCACATCCGCTAGACCCACGCTGCGACCATTGCGGCGCACGCGCGCGATGACTGTGAGGTCCGTTGCGATGGCTGGGCGCAGGTAGTCCACCCGAAAATTGATCGTCGGAAGCCCACGACCAAGCTGCATGGCCAGCGCGAAATCACCAACCGTGTCGATGATCGCTGCCAATGGACCACCATGCCATTGTTTGCTGCCGGCACTCCGCTCAAACTCTGGTCGCATCGGCGCGTGCACCGTCAGGAGCCCCTCATCCAGGTCGCTGGACAACACGTGCAGGCCAAGCGACGCGATAAAGGGAGATGTGTTGAAGTGCTGCTGAATCTCAGACAGGGAATAATTCTTGCCGCTCATGGGTTCACCAGCACTTTGCCTGTGATTCGGCGCTCCTCAATACTGCGCAACGCTTCGATGCCGTCGTCAAGTGAGTAGCGACGGTCGATCGGAACTTTGAGTTCTCCGCGTTTAACCAGATCGAGCAGAGTGTGGATGTCCTCACGTTGCCAGCCGTTCGAGCCTCTGATTTGGAGTTCGAAAGTCCAGATGAAACGGATGTCTTCCGGTGGGTTGTAGCCGGCCGTGGCGCCGCAGGTCAGCAGTCGTCCGCCGACGCGCAGGGTACGCAGGCTCTTGACCCATGTGTCGCCGCCCGTGAAGTTGATCACTACGTCAACGCCGCGTGACCTTCCATCGCCGCCGCGCCGGTTCGATGGTTTGCCGTGGCGTGCATGGACTGCAGCGAGAAAATCTTCCTGTGTGTACAGAATGGTCTCGTCCGCACCCAAGGCCACAAGTCGGTCAGCCTTTTCGCGGCTGCCAGCGCAGGCGATGACATAAGCGCCTGCGGCCTTGGCGAGTTGTACGGCACATACCCCGACGCCACCGCTGGCGCCGAGGATGAGGACCTTTTCGCCGGCAGCAATCTGCCCGATCGGACGTACCATGCGCAGCGCCGTTCCGTAGGCCACCGGCAATGCCGCTGCTTCGTCGAAGCTGATGCTGTCGGGTAGACGGATCAACTGGTGCGCTCGTGCCCGGCACAACTCTGCCAGACCGCCGTGCACCGTTTCTCCCATCAAGCCGCCTTCTATGCGGTTTATGGGATCAACAAGCACCCGGTCACCCACGGCCCAGTTGTGAACGTCAGGACCGGTCGCAACAATTTCGCCGGCCACGTCGAGTCCCATGATGGCTGGCAAGGGGATGTTGATGCCTGGCATGCCACGGCGCGTGAAGACGTCGTGGTAGTTCAGCGAGGTTGAGCGCACGCGCAAGACCACATCACCTGGGCCCGCAACCGGATCGGGAAAGTCGGTTTCGATACGGAGGTTTTCCAGGCCACCATGGGCGCGCAGGACGATTGCTTTCATTAACTTCTTTCTATCTTGTTCATTGAATGGAGGGAGTTCGGTCGCATCACCAGGTGGCCAGGCCTTGGGCGGCTGCACGGGTCAGTGCCAGGCCGTGATTCGCCACCGAGGTGCGCCAGTCCTGCGCCACGGGGTTGAGCGCGTCCATGACGTCGGCGTGCAACTGGTGCCGCGCATCCGGGGTCAGACCAGTGGCGTGCCGGCGCAGCCATTGATCCAGGCGCAAGGCCCGTCCCGTTGTCTTGCCGCGGGTACCGAATTCAATGACCGCCCCCGCCAACGGACGACCTTGCAGAAATTGCTGCACGCCATAAAACACCAGGCCCTGGTAGTTGGGCCGAGCCAAGCCGTTGGGTCGCGCGCCTATCACGCGCTCAGTTCCCCACCAACGCGCGGCCTGCGCCTGCAGGGCAGAGCCTTCTTCGTTGAAACAGAGAAAGAACGGTTCGCCACGTTCGCCGATGCCGGTGTGCCAGTCGATCAGGCCCACTTTCTCTGCAGCCACGAGGTGGGTGTGAACAATCTTCTCCAAGGTGAGGTTGGACCACTCACGTTGCGTGCCGCCATAGATCAGCCCGTCCGGGTCGGTGTACTGGCCGCGGGCCAGTGTTTCGAACAGCGCATCATCGCCGTGGTGCTTGGCAAATTCGCGCTCCCTTGCCTCGCCGGCAAGCAACTGATCTTCAGACCAGTCGGCGGGCACCAGATGCGGCCCCAGCGCTTCGTAGCCTGGGTTGGCTGGATAGGGTTGATCATGGTCGACAAAGTTGCGGTTGAGGTCAACGTTGTTTTCTGTCGTGCGGGTGCCGTAGGCAAAGCCATAGGGGTTGATGCCGTGAACCAGCAAAACCCCAACGTCCGGTGGCAGTTGCGCGGCATCACCGCTCTTAAGCCAGGCCACCTGCGCCGCCGAGCCGGCATAGCCTTCCTGGCCATGGGTGCCGCTGATCAACAGCAGCTGACGCGATGCACGCGGGTTACCCAAATGGGCAACATCAACGCTGAGACTTTCGCCGTCAGGCCCCTTTTGCACCGGGTGTTCATAGGCTACCAGCGCAGTGGCGCCAGCGACGCGTGCGGCCTGGCGAAAGCGCTCCCTGGCTACGCTGTAACTGGCGGAAAAATAATCGGTGAAATTCATTTCATTTTCCTTCGGTGAATGCAAGCGTCGCGCCGAAGGCTTGTGCTGCGGGAACAATCAGAGTGGCGTCGCGCTCAAGCACATCCGGTATGGAAGCCGCCTGCAGCAAGCTGCGCAGTGCAGACAAATCCTTGGTCTGGAAGACCAGCGCGGCAAAGTGGTCCTTGCCAGGAACGCTTGCTGCTGCGCCAATCCCAAAGCGCCGCACGATCGCCTCTGGCGCCAGAAACAGCACGTCGCCCCGACCTGCGCTCAGACGAAGGCCGCCAGGCACAGTTGTCACAACCGCCGTGCCAAATACCTGGGTGAAGGGGCGCACACTGGCTTCCGGGTCGGCGGTGCTGATGATGAATTCGCGTATCCCACTCACGCCATTCGGGTGCTGTCGCCATTCGTTTCGCCAAACATGCTGCGGCGTGTGGTGTTTACAGAAAAAGACGACTCCGCCGGCGGTGGTTTCGGGGGGCAGGTGCAAGGTCTCGAAGCGCGCATCGGCAAACTGGCCGTCAGGCAATTGAACCGGACGCGAAAAAGCACGTGGCTGTTCGACCGTCAGGCCCTGCGTGCGCAGTCGCTCACCGAGAGCGTGAACATTGTCGGGTTTGAAGACCAGGCCCAGTAATCCGGCTGGATGGCGCCACATCGGATTGCTGACCTGGGCCTGGGCCTGCGGCGGTTCGTAACCCAGCAGCTCAAGGTAGTCGTCGCCAAAGATGGCCAGATGGTTGCTGGTACCCAGTGTGTGGTGGCCACGCTCCAGCAGTTCAAAGCCCAGTTCGCGATAGCGTTTGGCCGCAGCGTCGAGTTGACTGTTCACGCCGATGACGACATGGTCGATGGCTGGCAGTATTTTGCTCATGTTGAAATTCCTGTTGGTAAGGGTGTTTAAAGGCGTTGACCACCGCTGGCGTCAATGCGCTGGGCTGTCACCCAGCGTGCGGCATCGGAGGCTATAAAGCTGACGATGTCGGCGATGTCCTCGGGCTGACCAACGCGGCGCAACGCGATCGACTTCGCAAGTTCCTGCGCGCTCGCAGGATCATTGGCGGCCGGGTTCATGTCGGTTGCGGTAGCTCCAGGCAGAACGGCATTGACCGTGATGCCGCGTCCCCCCAGTTGCTCTGCCAGCAGCACCGTCAGTGCCTCCAGGCCCGCTTTGCTCGGCGTATAGGCGGCCATTACCGGGTACGCGGCCCGAGTGCCCATCGAGGACACATTGATGATGCGGCCACCGTCTCGCAGGCGGGAAAGTGCCTGCTGGATGATGAAGAACGGTGCCTTGAGGTTGACCTGCAGGATGCGGTCAAAGTCGGCTTCGCTGATGTCCTCGATCGTCGCGCGTTTTCCGATTCCGGCGTTGTTCACCAGAATGTCGAATTTCGGGCTACCCAGCCGGACTTGCAGCAAACCATCGAGCGCAGCAAACAATTCAGATGGTGCGCCGCGTTGCGCCAGATCGGCGGCAACCGCAACCGCTTGGCCACCAGCTGCTTCAATCTGTGCCACCACCGCGTGTGCTGCCTTGGCCGATTGGCCATAATGCACCGCGACGAAAGCACCTTTGGCGGCGAGTGCCAGCGCAATGCTGCGTCCGATGCCACGACTGGCACCGGTCACCAGGGCAACCTTGCCTTGCAGATCACCTGAGTGGACTGGGCTGCCACTCATCGTGACCATCCCTGCGCGGCTTCGAGCTCGCACGCCTGGCGCAACAGGGTGGCGCGATCGATCTTGTTGGTTCCGGCCCAAGGCAACTCGACAAGAAAGTTGACGCGGCGCGGGTGCTGATAAGCCGGGCCGCGCTCGATGGCGAATTGCTTGAGTGCTTCTACGGTCAGATCGGAGCCGGCGGTGAGCACGACAAAGGCGACCGGCACGGCGCTGCGTTCCTCGTCAGGCAAGGGCACAACGGCTGCGTGCTGAACCTGCGGGTGCTGCTCCAGCAGTTTTTCCACCTCGCCCGGGTAAATGTTTTCGCCCGAACAGACAAACATGTCATCGGCCCGACCGACAAAGTAGTAAAAGCCTTCACCGTCGCGCCGCATCACGTCGCCACTGATGTACCAGCCGTCGCGCAAGACTTCGGCATTTTTCGCCGGCAGGTTCAGGTAACCCGAGGTGACGGCCGGGTTGCGCATCCACAGCACGCCCTCGTTCTCGTCCGGGCCATCTACCAGCAGGACCTCGCCACCGGCTACCGGTATTCCCAGCGCCAGTGGGGGCGTCGGCCGTCCGTCCGGGTATACGCCGAATACGGCTGGACCGGCCTCGGTGGTGCCGTAACCATTGCCCACCACAGCGCCTGGAATGGCGTGTTCGATTCTCTCGATCAGTGCCAGCGTGAGTGGCGCCGATCCAAGTCCGATGCGCTTCAAGGCCGACAGGTCGAGATCGGGCCGGCTCGCCAGAACCTTGACGACTCGTGCGAACATGGTTGGAATGGCCATCACGCTGGTCACGCCCCAGGCTGCCAGCGCTTCGGTATAAGCCGTGGCGTCGAATGACGGTTGCAGCACCAGCGATGCGCCGTTCAGAAAGGCGCCCTTGGTGACCATCAGTCCATTCATGTGAAACAGGGGTTGCGCCACGATCTGGCGTTCCCGGTCAGCGCCGGGCGGAGCGCCGCGGGCTTGCAAGGCCCAGAGCTGTCCGGCGTGGCTCAGCGGAACCCCTTTGGGGCGACCGGTAGAGCCGGATGTGTACAGCACCTGCGCCAGTTCATCCGCTTGCGGTCGTACGCTGGCGAAATCGCCCGGTTTGAGCAGGGCGTCGAAACCGGCCGGGCCCTGGTCGTCGAAGTCGATGACGTCAATCAATCCCCTGAAGACCTGGCGGCGCGCGCTGTCAACAAAGGCCAGCTGGATGTCGGCATCCCGCACGATGAATTCAAGCGTCTCCTGTGGCAGCTTGGTATTGATCGGCACAGCGACAAAGCCGGCACGCATGATGCCGAAATAGGCAGCGATGTACTCGACACGGTTGAGTGCTGCAATGGCGATACGGGCACCGCGCTTGAAGCCTTGAGCAGCCAGCAGTTGCGCTACGCCGCCGGCCAGGCGGTCGATATCCAGGTGGGTGTAGACACGTGGCTGTTCTGGCAGGCGAAGGTCGATGATGGCGGTCTGGTTCAGATCGCGCGTGCGGTCGATTAGATCACCCAGGTTTGTTGGCTGTGACATGGATAGGGATTCCTTTGAGATGCGATGTGTTGTTGCGATGAGGTTCAGTGGTGGCCATGAAGGGTTCGAGGTGACAGGCCAGCTCCCGTCCATTGGGCAAGGTGCGCAGCACCGGGCTATCGGTTTGACAGCGCAGAATGGCCTGCGGACAGCGCGCATGAAAAGCGCAGCCGCTTGGTGGTGCCATGGGATTGGGCAATTCGCCATCGAGCAAGGATTCGGGTCGGGGCTTGCGCGCTTTGGGGTGAGCAATCGGCGCCGAGGCGAGCAGCAGCTTGGTATAGGGGTGAGCCGGGTGCTGCCAAATGGATTCTGTGTCGCCGGACTCGACCACGCGACCGAGGTACATCACGATCAGGCGATTGCAAACATGGCGCACCAAGGAGAGATCGTGCGAGATGAACAAATACGATATGCCGAGGTCCGATTGCAGGTCCAGCAGCAGGTTGATAACCTGTGCGCGCACCGACACATCCAGCGCCGACACGGGCTCATCACAGATCAGCAACTTTGGCTGCAAGGCCAAGGCGCGCACAATGCCGACGCGCTGGCGCTGCCCACCCGAGAATTCATGCGCAAACCGGCTGGCTGCGCTTGGTGGCAGACCGACCTGACCCAGCAGCGTCTGGACCCGAGCTTCGATTTGCGGCTGCTTCTGACCGGCCACCATCAGCGGTTGCGCAATGATGCGACCGATGCGGTGGCGCGGGTTGAGCGAACTGTTCGGATCCTGAAAGACCATTTGCATCAGCTGGCGCAGGGGGCGCAGGCGACGCGGTGACAGCGACGTGATGTCATGTCCGTCGATGACAATGCTGCCAGAACTGACCGGGGCCAGGCGCAGGATGGCCTTGCCCAGCGTCGACTTGCCGCAGCCGGACTCACCCACCACGCCAACTGTTTCGCCATAGGCAATATCAAGGCTGACGCCCCGAACCGCCTGCAGCGTGCCGCCCGGTAGCGCATAGTTCACATGCAAGTCACGCACCGAAAGCAGGTTCATGTGCAGCTCCTTTCTTGTGATGGACAGGCTCGACGGCAAAACACGCCAACTGGTGTCGAGGGCTGATCGTGACCAGTTCCGGGCGCTCGGTATGGCAGCGTGAAGCGGCCTTCGGACACCGCGCCGCATAGGCGCAACCAGCGGGCAGTGACAGGAGATCGGGAACCATACCCGGGATGTCCGCCAGCCTGCTCCCGCGCGGATGAAGGGGCGAGGGTGTCGCGCCCAGCAATCCCAGGGTATAGGGGTGAAGCGCTCGCTCAAACAAATCCGTCACAGAGGCTTCCTCGACCTTGCGCCCGGCGTACATGACGAGCACGCGGTCTGCCACTTCTGCGACCACGCCGAGGTCATGCGTGATGATCACCATACCCATGCCGGAGGCACGCTGCAATTGCGACAGCAGAGCCAGGATTTGGGCCTGAATAGTGACATCAAGCGCGGTGGTCGGCTCATCAGCGATCAGCAATTTTGGGTTGCACGCGATGGCCATCGCGATCATCACCCTTTGGCACATGCCGCCCGACAGCCGATGCGGGAATTCGTGCAGACGTGCGCTTGCGTTGGGGATTCTGACCAGGTCCAGCAATTCACCTGCGCGTTGACATGCGGCGGCGGCGCTGAGCTCGCTGTGAGCCTGAAGCATTTCCACCAATTGCGCGCCGACAGTGCGCACTGGGTTGAGCGAATTCATCGGATCCTGAAAGATCATGGCGATTTCGCATCCGCGCACCTGCCGCATCTCGCGCTCGCTCAATGACAGCAGGTCGCGGCCCTGCAGGCGGATCTGACCGCTCTTGATTTTCACCTGGGGCGCTGGCAGCAAGCGCAGTACCGACAGTGCGGTGAGCGACTTTCCGCAGCCTGACTCACCCACGATCGCCAGTGTTTCGCCATGCGCAACCGAAAGGGACAGGCGATCGACCGCCGTCGCACGGCCGGCCCGGGTTGTCAGGACAAGCTCCAGTTCATTGACTTCAAGCAGGGGAGGATTTGTCATCAGCGGCTTCTCAACTTGGGGTTAAGCGCGTCGTTCAACCCATCGCCAACCAGGTTGAGCGCCAGAACGGTCAGCATGATGGCGACACCAGGGACTGCGCAGATATACCAGGACGTGCGTATTAGGTTGCGCCCGTCGCCAATCATTCTTCCCCAGCTGGCCAGGTTCGCGTCACCCAGACCCAGGAAGGAGATCGCCGACTCGAACAGGATGGCGCTGGCCACGGTCAGCGACGAAAGAACCACCACCGGTGGCAATGCATTGGGTAGGATTTCTCCCACGATGATGCGCATGTCGGCCATTCCGCAGGCGCGGCATGCATTGACAAAGTCACGCTCTTTGAGCGACAGGAATTCTGCTCGCGTCAGTCGTGCGATGCCATTCCAGGAGACAAAGCCGATGGCCAGCGTGATGTGCGTCAGTGTCGGTCCAAGAATTGACACGATGCTGAGCAAGAAGATCAGGTTCGGTATGGTCTGGAACAACTCGGCGCTGCGCATCACCAGTTCGTCCACCCAGCCACCGTAATAGGCCGCAAGAGCCCCTACGCTGACGCCTATCAGCGTCGCCGTCAAGGCCGCGAAGACACCGATCAGGAGCGAGGCGCGCGCGCCGTGCACCACCAAGGCGGCAATGTCGCGCCCCATGGCATCGGTGCCCAGTGGATGGGCCAGCTCCTGCATCGGCCACAACTCGGGGCTGGCAACGATGCGCATCGGGTCCTGCGGGAACAGGTTGGAGGCCAGGGCGGCACTACCGATGACAGTGCAGAGAATGAGCGTACCGATCAGCGCGCCCCGGTGGCGGAACAGGCGCGCCAGCAAGCCCTGCTCGTTCAAGGTATTGGTATTCATGCGATGGTCACCGGAGCTGGACTCGCGGATCAAGTTTGATGTAGAGCAGATCGACAACCAGATTGGTGCCGGCCACGACGACCGCGCTGAGGATCATGACGCCAAGCACAACCGGGTAGTTGCGACTCATCACGCTATCGAACAGCAGGCTGCCGATGCCGGGCCAACTGAACACGGCTTCGATGACCACACTGCCACCCAGAGCAGAGCCCAGTTGCAGGCCAATTAGCGTCACCACCGGAAGCAGGGCATTGCGCAGCACATGCGCCAGCACGACGCGCTGTGATGAGAGGCCCTTGGCGCGCGCAGCGCGAACAAAGTCCATTTGCGCGATCTCCAGCATCGAAGCGCGCATGACGCGGGCATAGATAGCGGCGTAAAAGAGCCCCAGTGTTAGGGCCGGCAGGGCCAGGTGTTTGAGGATGTCGACAGCGTGCGTGAGCAGGTTGCCATCAAGGCCGATGGTTTCCATGCCGCCAACCGGCAGCCAGCCCAGCTTCACGGAAAAAAATACCATTAGCATGATGCCCAGCCAAAAACTGGGGGCGGCAAAGAAGAACACGGCCAGGGCACTGACGACGGTGTCCCACGTCGTTCCAACCTTGACCGCCGCAAAAACACCGGCAGCACTACCGACCGCGATGGCAATGCTGATCGCGGAGAACATCAGCACCAGGGTGGCGGGAAGTTGTGCTGCGATCACCTCGATCACCGGCGCGTTCTGCCGGTAGGAATAGCCAAAATCGAAGTGCAGAACCGTCACCACATAGCGCCAGAGCTGAATCCAGGCGGGTTGATCCATGCCGTAAGTCACGCGCAGACGCTCGATGATTGCCGGGTCCGAGATTTGCTGCTCGGCCGTCATCACATCCAGAAAGCTTCCAGGCGAGGCCTGGACCAGTGCAAAGTTAAGCACGATGACGCCCAGCAGCAATGGCAGGAATTGCAGCAGTCGTCTTGTCAGCAAACGGCCCATGATTCAAGTGCTCACGTGTTCAGTCGTCGACTTCAGTGTGCGAGCCAGACCTCGCCCCAGCCCTCACCCATGAAGTTGGCCGATTTCGAATGGTCCCGCACCGTCTTGCGGGCAACCGTATACGGCTCGATTTCAACCAGCGGCAGCAGCGGCGCTTCCGTCGCAATAATGCGGGCCAACTCGTGCGCGATCTGCTTGCGCTTGGTCGGATTGGTTTCAATCGACAGACGCTCGACGATCCGATCCACCTCGGGACGCGAGAAACCAGTGGCGTTGCGGAAGGCTGCGCCCTTGACGATGCCATCGGTTGTGTAGAACTGGGTCAGCGAGGGCACCAACTCCACCGAGGCGGCGTTGTTTGACAAGGCAATGTCGAAGTCGTAGTCGCCGTAAATTCGCTTCAATGAAGTTGGACGGTCAAGCACCTGGAGGTTGACTTTGACCTTCACGTCTTCAAACGCCTGCTTGACATACTGTCCCAGTTTCACGTTCTCTTCAAACCAGCCAGCAGCGACCAGATTGACCGTGAAACGCCAGCCGTCCTTGATCGGGTAGCCTGCGGCGTCAAGCGCTTTGCCGGCCTTGATCGGATCAAAGGCGTAGCGTGGCAAATCGGGGTTGAAGAACAGAGCGTTCGAACTGGAAATGGGTCCGACTGCTGGCCGTGCCTGTTTGTAATAAATGGTGTTGGCGATGAACTTGGAATCAATCGACTGGAGCAAAGCCTGACGCACATCGCGCTTGTTCACAATGTCGCGACGCTGGTTGAACTCAACGGTGGCGACCCAGGCCGAATTCTCATAGCCGTGCTTGTCGACTGTGAAGTTGCCGCTGGTGGTCAGTCGTGCGAGGTCCGGCACGGGAACCGGGTTAAAGGTTGCCAGGTCCAGCGCACCGGATTCGAGTGCGGCCGCACGGGAAGCTGGGTCGCGCCACCAGCGGATGATCAGCTTGTCGAGGTAGGGCTGGGCCGGATTCCAGTACTGCTCGTTGCGCACGTATTCGACATGACTGCCGCGTACCCAGGCCTTGTACTTGAAGGGGCCGGTACCAACCGGTGTGTTGTTGATCGGATTGGTAAGGATGTCCTTGCCTGCATACACGTGCTTTGGAATGACCAGCGCACTTGCCAGGATGCTCTTGAAGGCGAAGTCGGGTATCGGCGCCTCCAACCGGAAGATTGCGGTGTAAGCGTCAGGGGTTTCCACTCCTTTAAGCGATTTGAGCGCCACGCCGATCGCAATCGGCTTCCAGTATTCGATCGCGTTGTAGGCCACATCCGAAGAGGAAAAATCCTTGCCGTCGTGCCACTTGACCCCATGGCGCAGCTTGACCGTATAGCTCTTGAAGTCAGCCGATGCCTTGACGCTTTCGGCCAGCAAAGGCGTGAAGCTGAAGTCGCCCTCCAGGCGCAGCAGGCGTTCAAGAATCTTGGTTGAAGTCAGGAGCGGACTCGATCCGCCACCGGCTGGCACGAACAGGGCTTGCGGCTCGAGCCCACCCCAGGAGGCCGTCAGCGTACCGCCTTTGAGTGGCGTATCTGTGGATGGGGCGGCCACGGCGATTGAACTCAGGCCAAGTGCAAGCAGTGCGGAAAGTAATGCGTGTTTTAAAAACATAGGAATAGGTGGTTTCAAATTAATAGGTGTCGTGAGCTCAATGGACTAACGAGTCGAGGACAAATGGTAGGGGCGGTCGTCGTCTGCGACAACGAAGAAATCCGGTTTTGCTTATTCGGTTTTGGTTGGTTAACGCTCGCATGCCGGGCCGTGTCGGATGGCAGTCAACCGCTCCGAAGGTCGGGCTAGCGCCGGGGGACAGGCTAGCTTTGGTGAATAGGCTAATGCGGATTCCTGCGTTACCGATTGGGTGGGCAATGACAAAATCACAGACACGCATAGGTCAATGGCTGCCGCAAGGCGGAAGACCTGAATCGACTTGGCCTACGACCAATATCAACCGGCAGAGACAATGATGAGCAAGTCAATTATTTGGGCATTAAATTCAGACCCAGACCCCGGTCTTCGCTCAGACGGAGATTGCAAGAGGCCGCTTCACCAATCCGGCGCAGTGACGTAATTGGCCTTCGATAGTCGAAAACTGCCTGTGCGTGCGTGGGCTCACTCGATAGTTTGAAATTCGTTTACGGCGCTTTCAACCACAGCCCGCGTCAGTGTCGGCGCAAAGGTTTCGATGAAGCGGTAGGCATAGCCGCGCAGCCAGGTGCCACGCCGGATCGCCAGGCGCGTCAGGTTGATCTCGAACAGGTGGCGCGCGTCGAGCATGCGCAGGTGTGCGTCGCGTTCGGCGTCCAGTGCAATCGAGGCAATGATGCCAACGCCCATGCCGAGTTCGACGTAGGTCTTGATGACGTCGGCGTCCATCGCGGTCAGCACGATGTTCGGTTGTAACGCGGCGCGCGCGAAAGCGTCGTCGATATGCGAGCGCCCGGTATAGCCCAGGTTGTAGGTGATGATCGGGTACTGGGCGAGTTGCGCCAGCGTCACGGCATCGCTGTGCGCCAGCAGCGGATGGCCGGGCGGCACGACAATGCTGTGGGTCCAGCGGTAGCAGGGCAGCGTCACCAGTTGTGGGTAGAGTGCCAGCGCCTCGGTAGCGACGCCGATGTCGGCCTCGCCCGAGAGCAGCATCTCGGCTACCTGTTTGGGTGAGCCCTGGTGCAGGTGCAGGCTGACCTGCGGAAACAGGTCGCGAAAATCGCGCACCACATGAGGCAAAGCATAGCGTGCCTGCGAGTGGGTGGCAGCCACCGTCAGGCGACCATCGGTGCGTGAGGCAAAGTCCTCGCCGGCACGCTTGAGGTTTTCGGCGTCGAGCAGCATGCGCTCGACAATCGGCAGCAGCGCTGCACCAGGCGGTGTGAGCCCGGTCAGGCGCTTGCCGGCGCGCACGAAGATGTCGACGCCAAGTTCCTCTTCCAGCTCCCGGATCTGCCGGCTGACGCCGGGTTGTGAGGTGCACAGGATGGTGGCGACTTCAGTCAGGTTGAAGCCGCTTTGTACCGTGACGCGAACCGATCGCAGTTGCTGGAAGTTCATGCTCAGAAGCCGGCCAGCACCGCGCCCTTGAATTCGCTCTGGATAAACTTGCGGATTTCTTCCGAGTGGTAGGTCTTGACCAGCTTGGCGACCCAGGGCTTGTCCTTGTCCTGTTCGCGCACCGCAATCAGGTTGACGTAGGGGCTCTTGGCGCTCTCTTGCGCGATGGCGTCACGGTTGGGTTGCAGGCCGGCCGACAGCGCGTAGTTGGTGTTGATGGCGGCAGCGTCCAGATCGTCGAGCGAACGTGGCAACTGCGCCGCGTCAAGCTCGACAAACTTGAGCTTCTTCGGGTTTTCGATCACATCCAGCGGCGTGGCTTTCAAGCCCGCTTCGGGCTTGAGCTTGATCAGGCGCTGGTCCTGCAGCACCAGCAGCACACGCCCGCCATTGGTCGGGTCGTTCGGGATGCCGAACTTGGCGCCTTCCTTGAGATCACCCAGCGATTTCACTTTCTTCGAATACAGGCCGATCGGGAAGTTGACGGTATAGCCCGCAGACACAAACTTGTAGCCACGGTCCTTGATCTGCTGATCGAGGTAGGGCTTGTGCTGGTAGCTGTTGGCGTCGAGGTCGCCAGCGGCCAGCGCGGCGTTGGGCTGAACGTAGTCGCTGAACTCGACGATCTGGATTTTTAGACCGTCCTTCTCTGCCAGTTTCTTGACCTGTTCCAGGATCTGGGCGTGCGGCCCGGCGGTAACGCCGATCTTGATCGGCTTGTCCTGCGCCGTGGCCGGCAACAGGGTAGTGGCTGCCAGCAGGGCGATGGCGGATTGAATGAAAAGTCGCTTGGTCATGTAGAGTCCTTGAGAAACATAAATTGAAAATCTATTTGTGGCTGATGCGCCGCACCAGCGCATCGCCCAGGCTTTGCACGGCTTGCACGAAGAGCACGAGGATCAGCACCACGGCAGCCATCACCTCGGGCAGAAAACGCTGGTAGCCGTAGCGGATACCCAGATCACCCAGGCCACCGCCGCCGATGGCGCCAGCCATGGCCGAGTAACCCGTCAGGCTTACCAGCGTGATCGTCAGCGCCGCCACGATGCCGGGCAGGGCTTCGGGTAGCAGCACCTTGAAGACGATCTGCTGGGTGTTTGCACCCATGGCCTGCGCCGCTTCGATCAGACCGTGGTCCACTTCGCGCAGCGCCGACTCCACCAGCCGCGCCACAAACGGCCCAGCGGCCAGCGTCAGCGGCACGACCGCGGCAGCAGTGCCAATCGATGAACCGGTTAGCAGCCGTGTCAACGGGATCACGGCTACCAGCAGAATGATGAAAGGAGTCGACCGCACAGCATTGACCGCGCCGCCGACGAGTCGATTGACAGCGTTGTTGGCTAGCACGCCGCCGCGGTCCGTCAGGCGCAGGTAAACGCCCAGCGGGATGCCAATCACCGATCCGAGCAGACCCGAGATGCAAACCATGACGATGGTTTCACCGAGCGAACTGACAAAGAGTTCGAGCAATTCGGCGCTGAAGGTGCTAAACATGGGATACCTCCTGCACCAGAACGCCGCTGCTGCGCAGATAGGCCACCGCAGCACGAAGTTGCTCGGTCGCACCACGCGCCAGCACGGCGAGTGCGCCAAAAGGTCGTCCCTGCACATCGTCGATCTGGCCGTGCAGGATGTTGAGGTCCACTTGGAAGCGCCGGATCACGTCGGACAGGATTGGCTGGTCCGATTCGCAGCCCGAGAACACCAGGCGCAACAGGCGCGCCTGCGAGGCCGGTGCCGTGCCCAGAATCGCGCGCACGCGTGCCAGTACCGGTTCGGGCAGCGTCTGCGGCACGACATCGTCGAGCAGGCTGCGCGTGACCTCGTGTTGCGGGCGGCTGAATACCTCCAGGGTCTGGCCTTGTTCCACGATGCGCCCGGCGTCTATGACGGCCACCTGATCGGCCACCTGCTTGATGACCTGCATCTGGTGCGTGATCAGCACAATCGTCAGGCCGAATTCGCGCCGGATTTCGCGCAGCAGGGCCAGGATGGAGCGTGTCGTTTCCTGGTCCAGCGCCGAGGTCGCTTCGTCCGACAACAGCACCTTGGGCTGGCTGGCAAGCGCACGTGCAATTCCGACGCGCTGCTTCTGGCCGCCACTGATCTGCGCCGGAAAACGGTCTTTGAGTTCGCTCAGACCCACCAGTTCCAGCAGCGGCAGCACGCGCGCCACAATGTCGGCGCGGCGCAGACCGTCGAGTTCCAACGGCAGTGCCACGTTGTCGAACACCGTGCGCGAGGCCAGTAGATTGAAGTGCTGAAAGATCATCCCGATGTCGCGCCGCGCCGCGCGCAGCGCATCGGGCAAAAGCGCCGTCAGGTCTTGGCCATCGACCCGTACCTGACCAGCAACCGGTCGGTTGAGCAGATTGATGGTGCGCACCAACGAGCTCTTGCCCGCGCCGCTGCGGCCGATGACGCCGAAGATCTCGCCGCGCGGCACTTTCAGGTCAATGCCGCGCAACGCTTCGACCGGGCCACGCGAGCCCTGGTAGGTCTGAAAAATTCCCTGAAGTTCGATCACATGAGGCCTTAAAGCTTGGCGATCGACACTTCGGTCGACTTGACCAGTGCTACCACTTCTGTGCCGATGACGAGTTGCAGTTCGTCAACCGAGCGCGTGGTGATAACCGAGGTGACGATGCCCCAGGGCGTTTCGACGTCGATTTCCGAGACGACATCACCTCGGATGATTTCGTGCACCTTGCCGCGGAACTGGTTGCGTACGTTGATGGCTTTGATGGACATAGTTTCTTCCTTGACTCAGATGGCCCAGCGCAGGCTCTGGACCGGCACGCGTGACCAGTTGTTCTGGCAGATTGTGCGTTGGGTGGTTTGGGGCCGGGTTGCAATCTTCCATGACCGCGTTTGGCGGGGACCGGCTTCCGGCAAGCCCCAGGCTTGCGTTGTGACGCGCAGCACGCGCGCCAGTTCAGCGTGCACGCTGCTGCTACGGACTTGTGATGTGACCATGCCTGTACTCCCCGGTGTGTGTGACAGCGATTGCCTTACTTCTTGAGGTAAATCTGGTCAAAGCTGCCGCCGTCGGCAAAGTGATCCTTGTCGGCCTTGGTCCAGCCGCCAAAGGCCTGCTCGATCGTGAACAGATTGATCTTGGGCAGTTGCTTGACGTACTTGGCCTGGAACTTTTCCGAGATCGGGCGGTAGAAGTTTTTGCCGGCAATGTCCTGGCCTTCGTCGCTGTACAGGTATTCCAGATAGGCGCTGGCGACAGTGCGCGTGCCCTTGCGGTCCACGTTCTTGTCAACCACGCTCACCGGCGGCTCGGCCAGGATGCTGATCGAGGGGTAAACGATGTCAACCTTGCTGCCGAATTCCTTCTCCAGCAGGTGCGCCTCGTTCTCCCAGGAGATGAAGACGTCGCCCTGGTTGCGCTGAGCAAAGGTGATGGAGGAACCGCGCGCCCCGGTGTCGAGCACTGGCACGTTGTTGTACAAGGCCTGGACGAAGTCTTTCGCCTTGGCTTCGCTGCCCAGCTTGCGCTTGGCGAACTCCCAGGCCGCCAGGTAGTTCCAGCGCGCGCCGCCCGAGGTCTTCGGGTTTGGCGTGATGACGCTCATGCCGGGTTTGATCAGGTCGTCCCAGTCCTTGATGCCCTTCGGGTTGCCCTGGCGCACCACCA
>JBMOJJ010000312.1:0-4292 GCA_049315845.1 Rhodoferax sp. | reverse complement strand
GCTGCAGCAGGCACGCGCCAGCGAGGCACGCTGGCAGCATGGCAAGCCTCGTGGCGCGCTCGACGGCGTGCCGGTCACGATCAAGGAAAACATCGCGACCCGGGGCGACCCGCTGCCGCTGGGCACGCTCGCCTCCGACCTGACGCCCGCCGGCGCCAGCGCACCTCCGGCGGAGCGCCTGTTCGAGGCCGGTGCCGTGATGGTCTGCAAGACCACGATGCCGGACTACGGCATGCTCTCCAGCGGGCTGTCAAGCTTTCATCCGCTCTCGCGCAATCCGTGGGACCGCAGCAAGACCCCGGGCGGTTCCAGCGCCGGCGGCGGCGCGGCGGCCGCAGCCGGTTACGGTCCGCTGCACATCGGGACCGACATCGGCGGCTCGCTGCGCCTGCCGGCTGGCTGGTGCGGCATTTTCAGCCTGAAGCCGAGCCTGGGCAGAATTCCGATCGATCCGCCCTACACCGGGCGCGCCGCCGGCCCGATGACGCGCAGCGTGGAAGACGCTGCGCTGATGATGCAGGTGCTGTCGCTGCCCGACGCCCGCGACAGCATGAGCCTGCCATGGCAGGAGATCGCCTGGGGCGAGTTCGACCAGGGCGTCGATAAATTGCGCGGACTGCGGATCGGCCTGTTGCTCGACGCCGGCTGCGGCCTGGCCATTGAGCCCGAGGTGCGCGCTGCAATCGAGCGGGCCGCCCGCGTTCTTGAACACGCCGGCGCGGTAGTGGAGCCGATCCAGCCCTTTTTGACCGCGGCGATGCTGGACGGCATGGACCACGCCTGGCGCCTGCGCTCGCACATCGACCTGCTGGCTCTGCCGGCTGAAAAAAAAGCCGTCGTGCTGGCCTACATCCGGCAATGGGCTGACAGCGCGGCCGGCATGAGCGCAGTGCAGGCCTTTCGCGCCTTCAGCCAGTTCCACGCCACGCGCGTCGCAACGGTGCAGGCCTGCCAGGCTGTTGACTATGTGATCTCGGCAACGTCGCCGGTTCCTGCCTTTGCGGCCGAGCTTGCTTCGCCGACGAACGACCCGCTGCGACCGCTGGAGCACATCGGCTTTACCGTGCCTTTCAACATGTCCGAGCAGCCGGCTGCTTCAATCAACTGCGGCTACACCGAAAGTGGGCTGCCGATCGGCCTGCAGATTGCCGGCCGGCGCTTTGATGACCTCGGCGTGCTGCAGGTGTCGCGCGCTTTCGAGCTGTTGCGCGAGCCGCAGCGGCCCTGGCCGCAGCCGCCGGCGGGTTGATTCAAGCGATGCCGGAGTCGGGTTCGGCCAATCGACTCTGATCGTAGACCGGCTGCGGCGGCATATCGGTCAGATGCTGTGTGTCGGCCCAGGCCAGGATTTCGATCGCGTCGCCGACGACGCGCACCCGGTTCAGGCCCGCGTTGGGGATCTCGCTCTGGCGCGGACCGGACAGCGGCAAGGCGCGGGCGGTGCGGTAGATCATGTCGAGCACGCCGCCGTGCGTCACAACGACCAGCGTCTGGCTCGCATGCCGAGCCTCGAGTTCACGCACAGCACCGATCACGCGGCTGTGAAACTGCTGTGCGCTCTCGCCACCCTCGAATGCGTAATCGGCATGAAACCGGATCCACCGCGCCCACGCATCCGGGTGGCGCGCCTTGATCTCGTCGACCTGCATGCCATCGACGGCACCAAAATTCTGTTCTCGCCAGGCGGCATCCGGCACCGTTGCCAGCGCCAACGGCTGCAGGCTTTGCTGGCTGATCGGCAGCGCGGTCTGGCGGGTGCGGGTCAGGTCGCTGCAAACCAGCAACTGCGCCCGTTCACCGGCCAGCCGAAGCCCGAGCCGGCGCGCCTGTTCATGACCGACCGCATTGAGCGGAACATCCACCTGCCCCTGAAAGCGCAGCTCGCGGTTCCAGTCGGTCTCGCCATGTCGGATCAGAATCAGTTCCATCATTCAGGCGTGTCCGCCAAGGGTTGCGCAGCCGCCTTCACGATCATCACCGGCACACCCGCCGCATGCAGCACTTCGTTCGAAACCGATCCCAGCAATGCGCTGCGCAGTGTGCTGGTGCCGCTGGCGCCCATCACCACCAGGTCGCATTCATGCCGCTCCACCAGATCGATGATCGTGTGCGCCGGATCGCCCGACGCAACCTCGCACTCGCATTCAATGCCGGCATCCTTGAGCAACTCCTGTGCCGCCACCAGTGTGTGGGTACCGGCGGCAGTGCTGACCTGCTCCAGCACTTGCGGATCGTGCGCCACCAGCAGTTCGTACAAGGTCGCCGCCTCCTGCACATTGGCCAGCACAACGCGGATCTGCAGGCCGGCGCGCGCCATGCGGATGGCAAAACGAACCGCCTCCAGGGAAACAGCCGAACCATCGACGGGTAACAGTATCTTCATCTTTTCTCCCACTTCAATTCAATCGGTCGACGGGCGCAAGCGCTAGTCGCGCGTCAGCGTCTTCACTTTTTCTATCAGGCGCTGGTTCACCAACGGCGATACAAACTTGTTGACCTCACCCCCGAGGCTGGCAATCTCGCGCACAAAGGTGCTGGAAATGAACTGGTACCTGTCGCTCGGCGTCAGAAAAACCGTTTCAACCTGCGGCATCAGGCTGCGGTTCATGCCGGCCAGCTGAAATTCGTAATCGAAGTCGGTCACCGCGCGCAAGCCGCGCACCATCGCCTTGGCACCGCGTGCCACCACAAAATCCCGCAGCAGGCCGGAAAAGCTCTCCACCTCGACCTGCGGGTAGGCCCTGACCACTTCCCGCGCCATCTCGATGCGCTCTGCCAGCGAAAACATGGCCTTCTTGTGGTGACCGGCCGCAACCGCCATGATGACGCGGTCAAACAGCTGCGTCGCCCGTCGCACCACATCCTCATGGCCTAGGGTGATCGGGTCAAAAGTACCGGGATAAACAGCAATCACGTTGTGCACCTTCGCTCTTCCAGTGTTCGGTTGTCGGTGAAGCTCGGACTCTTCTTTTTCTCGCGGTTTCCCTGCACCCCATTATGCAGCGCGCCACCCGGCGTCAAGCCGCATGCCTGAGCAGATGGGCGTGCACCGCGCCGGCCTTCAGGTGCCGGTGCACCGCCAGGCCAGAGCCGGCGAGCATCTGGTCGTTCCAATGTGCAGGAGCTTCCAGATAGACAAAACCGTCCGGCGCCAGCACACGGGCGGCGGCCAGCAGCGCGGGCTGGAGAAGTTGCGAGTCGAACGGCGGATCGAGAAAGATCGCATGCAGACTGGCCGGCGCCGCCTGCCTGAGCGCGGCAATGCCGTCACCCCGCACAATCTGCGTGGCAGTCGCCTGCAACTGGGACTCGACGAGCTTGAGCTGCGCCACCAGCGCGCTGTCCTTCTCCACCAGCTGAACTTCCAGCGCGCCGCGCGAGGCCGCTTCAAAACCCAGCGCGCCTGTACCGGCAAAGGCGTCAAGGCAGCACCAACCCGTCAGATCCTGACCCAGCCAGTTGAACAGGGTCTCACGCACCCGGTCGGGCGTCGGGCGCAGGCCAGGCTTGTCGGCGACCGCCAGCCGGGTTCGTTTCCACTGGCCACCGATGATGCGCACCACATGGCTCTGTCGCGAGGGGCCGGCTGTTTTCTGTTTCATTGTTGCAGCTTAACCCAAGCCAGCTGCCCGAGACGATCGGCCGGCGCTTCGGGTCATCGGCCGCCGGTTGCATCTCTTTCGAACAGGGTCTATGCTTGCGCCGGGTTTCATCCATTTTCTTCCCTTATCAGGAGTGCACGATGTACAAGCGAATCTTGCTGGCCTACGATGGTTCCGAGAGCGGGCAAAAGGCTTTGCTTGACTGTCAGGATCTGGCGCAATGGGCTCATTCGGAGCTCACACTGGTGGCGGTGATGCCCCTGAACATGGACGTGATGGGCATGGGTGTCGGCGTTTACGACCCGCAACTGATGGAGCGCGACAAACAGGCGTTGCAGGACGTGCTGGACGAGGGCATGCAACGCCTGCTGGCGGCCGGTCATGCTGCCACCGGCGAGGTGCTGGTGGGCGAAACGGTGGACGAAATCACAAAATACGCGCGCAAGATATCGGCCGACCTGATTGTGGTCGGGCATCGGCACCTCGACAGCTGGGCGGCGCGCTGGTGGCGCGGCTCGATTTCCAAGACATTGATCGAACACTCGCCCTGCAGCGTCCTGGTGGCCATCACCCATTGAGGCGCGCAGGCGCCTCGGCTGCCCTCGCAGGCCTGTCGAAAAAGGGAGGCCGCTGAATCGTTTCATAGAATGGGGCGATTCCAAGAACCCAAGCCATGTTCAGTTTTTTCAA
>JBMOJJ010000038.1:0-19053 GCA_049315845.1 Rhodoferax sp. | reverse complement strand
CCAGCACCTGAAGCAGATCCTGATCACCATGGGCGGCATGATCATCGGCGAAGAGCTGATCAAGGTGTTCTGGGGCCCCCAGCAGATCGCGCTGCCGCTGCCCGAGGCCCTGCGTGGCGCGGTGCTGCTGGGCGACTCGGCGATCGAGAAATACCGCTTGCTGGCGGTGCTGGTGGGGGTGGCGGTTTTTGCGCTGCTGGCCTGGACGCTGAGCCGGACCAAGATCGGCCTGCTGATCCGCGCCGGTGTGCAGGATCGTGAAATGGTGGAAGCGCTCGGCTACCGCATCCGGCGTCTGTTTGTCGGTGTTTTTGTCGTTGGCAGTGCGCTGGCTGGATTGGGCGGCGTGATGTGGGGCATGTACCAGCAGAACGTGGTGCCGCAGATGGGGGCGCAGGTCAATGTGCTGATCTTCATCGTGATCATCATCGGCGGGCTCGGTTCCACCGGTGGCGCGCTGCTGGGGGCCTTGCTGGTCGGCCTGACGGCTAACTACACCGGCTTTCTGCTGCCCAAGGTGGCGCTGTTCTCCAATATTGCGCTGATGGTGGCCATTCTGCTGTGGCGACCGCAAGGGGTCTACCCGGTGGCCAACCGATGAACACGCGCTGGCTTGCCCACTTCGTGTGGCCGCTCTTCCCTTTGCAGGGGGCAAGGCCAGTGGGCCGGCATCGCCGGTTCCGCGGCCTTCCCGCTCCAAGACACGTGTTGATCTGAGGTGCATGGATGTTGCAACGACTTCTTTCCAACGATTTCCCGCGCAGCCGACTGCTGGCGCTGCTGCTGCTGCTGGTGCTGATTGCGCTGGCCGGAACGCCGTTCATTTTTCCAGGCGTCAAGGCGCTCAATGTGGCGGCCAAGGTGCTGGTGTTCATTGTGCTGGTTGCCAGTTTTGACCTGCTGCTCGGATTCACCGGCATCGTCAGCTTTGCCCACACCATGTTTTTTGGCATTGGCGCCTACGGCATCGCGGTGGCGACCACCCGCATCGGGCCGACCTGGGGCGCGCTGGCTGTGGGGCTGATCAGCGCACTGGCGCTTTCGCTGCTGCTGGCGCTTCTGGTGGGCCTGTTTTCGCTCCGGGTGCGGGCGATCTTCTTCGCCATGATCACGCTCGCGGTGGCGTCGGCTTTTCTGACGCTGGCTTCGCAACTCTCCGAGATCACCGGAGGCGAGGACGGCCTGACCTTCAAGGTGCCCGAACTGCTGTCGCCCAGCTTCGAGTTCTCGGAGCAGCCGCTGTTCGGTGTCATGCTGGACGGCCGGCTGCTGTGCTACTACCTGCTGTTTGCAGTGGCTGTGGTGCTTTTCCTGGCCATGCTGCGCATCGTCAATTCGCCTTTTGGCCGCGTCCTGCAGGCGATCCGGGAGAATGAGTTTCGCGCCGAGGCGATCGGTTACCGGGTCGTCGTGTACCGCACGCTGTCGAGCATTCTGTCGGCGCTGTTCGCCTGCCTGGCCGGCGCGATGCTGGCGCTCTGGCTGCGCTACAACGGGCCCGATACCTCGCTTTCGTTCGAGGTCATGATGGACGTGCTGCTGATCGTCGTGATCGGCGGCATGGGCACCATTTACGGCGCCGCCATCGGTTCGGTGCTGTTCCTGGTGGCGCAAAGCTATCTGCAGGATCTGCTGCGGATCGGCTCCGAGGCGGCGGTTGCGCTTCCCTGGCTGGCGGCCCTGCTGTCGCCGGACCGCTGGCTGCTGTGGCTGGGTGTGCTGTTTGTGCTGTCGGTCTATTATTTTCCGACCGGCGTGGTCGGGCGCCTGCGGGCGATGGCGGCGGGAGCGAAATCATGAGTCAGCACATCGGCTGCTCGTCCGGCTACCTCCAGTGCGCCGGGCGCGAAATCCACTACACCGAATGGGGAGGCGGTCAGCAGCAGACTGTTGTCGCCTGGCACGGGCTGGCACGCACCGGTCGCGACATGGACGAGCTCGCCGTTCACCTGAGCGCGCGTGGTTACCGGGTGATCTGTCCGGACACCATCGGTCGCGGCCTGAGCCAGTGGAGTCCGCTGCCAAAGCAGGAATACTGCCCGGCCTTTTACGCCCGGATCGCCGCTGAGCTGTTTGCACAACTCGGAATACAGAAGGCGCACTGGGTCGGCACGTCGATGGGGGGATCGATCGGCACCGTGTGTGCGTCGGGCCTGCTCGATCCGGCCATGCGCCAGCGCATCCTGAGCCTGACCCTGAACGACAACGCACCGCAGTTGGCCGAAGCGGCTGTGGCACGCATTCGCGCCTACGCCGGCAGTCCGCCGGCGTTCGATACGGTGCTGGAGCTTGAAGCCTTCTTCCGACAGGTCTACAAACCCTACGGCTGGCTGAGCGACGCGCAGTGGCGGCGCCTGACCGAAACCTCGACCCGTCGTCTGCCCGACGGGCGTGTTACCCCGCACTACGACCCGGCGATGGTGCAGCAGTTCATCAGCCATCCTGACGATTACTCGATCTGGCAGCATTTCGATGCGTTGGATATCCCGGTGCTCTGTCTGCGCGGTGCCGAGTCCGACCTTGTGCTGCCTGAAACCACCGGGCAGATGATGCGCCGCGGCCCGGGCGCCAGGGGCCTGTTGCAGGTGGTCGAAATTGCCGGCTGCGGCCACGCGCCGGCCCTCAACGTGGCGCAGCAACTCGACCGGGTGGCTGCCTTCATCGCGGCCGCAAGCTAGGCCTGCCGGCGCTTGCGGCCTTGCGGATCGGTGGCCCGGCCGCTTCAGTTTCGCACTATTGGCTGGCCCCGAGCGACAGCGCCGCCGCGCGCGATGCCGCCAGGGCCTGCGCGTCGGGCGCGGTCCGGGTCGGCCAGCCCGCCAGATGCTGCTGGCTCAGTTCACCCAGCGCCTTGATCCAGGCCGTGTCGTCGTTGAGGCAGGCGATGTAGTGAAACTCCTGGCCGCCCGCCTGCAGGAACGCGGCGCGGCCTTCGATCGCAATTTCTTCCAGCGTTTCCAGGCAGTCGCTGGTAAAGCCCGGGCACACCACATCGACACGTTTGACGCCGGCCTGCGCCAGCGCGATCAGGCTCGGCTCGGTGTAGGGTTGCAGCCACTTGGCGCGACCCAGGCGCGACTGGAATGTGACCTGGTACTGCTGCGGCTGCAGGCCCAGCTTCGCGGCCAGCAGTCGGGCCGTCTTCAAGCATTCGCAGTGGTACGGGTCGCCGAGTTGCAGCGTGCGTTCGGGAACGCCGTGAAAACTCATCACCAGCTTGGTCGGTCGCCCGTGGCTTTGCCAGTGGCGCTCGATGCCGCCGGACAGAGCAGCGATGTAGCCGGGATCGTCGTGATAGCGATTGACAAAACGAAGTTCGGGCAGATTGCGAACCTTGGCGGCCCAGGCATAGACCGCATCGAACAGACTGGCCGTGGTGGTGGCGGAGTACTGCGGATAGGCCGGCACAATCAGGATGCGGGTGGCGCCCTCGGCTTTCAGGGCGTCGAGTTGTTCCGCGATCGACGTTTGTCCATAACGCATCGCGTACCGCACCTGCACCTGCTGTGCGTTCCCGGTCATCCATCCCTGCAGCAGTCGGGCCTGCTTTTCGGTCCAGACCTTGAGTGGCGAGCCCTCGGGCGTCCAGATGCTGGCATATTTGGCGGCGGACTTGGCCGGCCGAAAGCGCAGGATCACGCCATGCAGGATCAGCCACCAGAGCAGGCGCGGAATTTCGACCACGCGCCGGTCGCTCAGGAATTCCCCCAGGAAGCGGCGCACGTCCGCGGTGGTGGGGCTGTCGGGCGTGCCGAGGTTGCAGAAGAGCAGCGCAGTGCGCGGAGTCTGGCCGTGAGTGAAGGGCGGTTCTGCCTGGAATGAAGTCATGGCGCGTATTCTCCCGCATCTGCGCTTCGTGTCGCACTGTGCGTGGCCAATTGCTGATTTTGTATTCTGTTGACTTGTTCCCCCACTCACACCCCCAACCCCTCTCCCGCCCCGCCGGGCGGAAGAGGGGAGCTCCATGGGGCCGCGTTTCTGAAGTTATCGAGTGCCTCGCAAGGGCTTCGAACGCTGGATTTTGTACGGATTCAATTTGTCGGTGCTGCCGGTTGCCGGTTCAAGGTGCGGTGTCGATGGGCTGCCATCAATGACTCACAGACAGATCGAAGGAGAAATATCGTCGCAAGCCCCAGCGGTCCCATCCTGAAAGATGCACGGCACCGCTTTCGCACGCGGCCATATGGGGCTGTTGGCTCCTCTCTTCCGCCCGGCGGGGCGGGAGAGCGTGAGTGGGGAAGAAGATGAACAGAATGCAGAAGCAAGAGTCTCAGCGCACCGGCGTCAAGGTCAAGGTGCTGCGCGTATTGGCGGCCACGTCGGCTTCACTCAGGTGCTGAGGCACATAGCCGCCCCCGATATAGGTTTGCGCCTGGTCCTTGTAATGCGCATCGAAAAGAACCCCGCTCTGGCCGACCGGGTTGATGCCGACCGCCTTGCCGGCATCGGCAAAGTCAATCACGCGCCGGGTCGAAGGGCCCATGCTCACCGCCAGCGGCAGCGGGCCCATCGAGCCCGACAGGTTGTTCGGTGTCTCACGTCCGCCTGGTGCCGCAAAAGGCCCGATGTTGAAGAATTTGTCGAGCGGCTTTTGAGACCCCAGCGCATGCGCATGGGTCAGGGTGTGGGTTTGGCCCAGCGTCCAGCCGGCGCTGTCTGTCCCCAGCGTCGTTTGCAGGTGGTTGATGGTGGCCCGCCACACCACTTTCAGCGTGTCGGCGCGGCTCTCCGTTTGCGCAGTATCGCGGTTGTTCCACCACGGTGAATCGGCATCTTCGGCGAGCCGCGGCAGCGCAAATTCCAGTGCACGGGCGCCGATCAGATTCTTGAACTGTACTTCGCCCATCTCGTCGGCCATGGTGCCACGCGCGAGTTCAAACAGGAACTGGTTGAAGACGGTGGCCGCGACGCTGTCGAGCGAGTAATTGCCGTTCCAACTGCCCAGGCGCTCCAGCAGTGCGCGCTCGGCCGGGTCGTGCACCAAAGTCTGCAGCACCGGCAGCAATGGCTTCAGGACGCGCGGACCGTAGCTGTTTTGTGTGTCGAGTTGCAACGACTGGCTGGCCTTGCTGTCCCATTTGACAGTGCCGTCGCGCAGGCGCTCGTCCAGGCGCTGGACGCGGTCCGGCAGGCAGTAATAGCCCGGCACCGGCTCGGAGCCGTTGCGGGGCGTGGCCTGGTGGTTGGCCGATACGATGTAGCCGCGCGCAGGGTTCTCCTCCTGCGGGTTGTCGCTGAACGGGTAGAAGCCAAGCTTGTCGGACTCTGGCAGGCTGCCATCGAGGATGAAATTGGGATTGACTCCAGCCGGCCGGACCGGCAATTTGGCAGCCGCCCACCAGCCGATGTCGCCGCCGGCGTTGGCCCACACCAGATTGAGGCCTGGCGCGTGGATCTTGCTGGCTGCGCTGCGCATCTTCGCCAGCGTGTTGGCCCGGTTGATTTCGTGCATCGCGTCCAGCACCGGGTTTTCGGTCTCCAGAAACGCCCACCACATCGCCACCGGCGTGCTGCCCAGACTTCCCTTGAAGGCGTCCGTGATGACCGGGCCGTGCGGCGCGTGGCGCAGCGTGAGCTTGACCGGCGCAGCACCTTTGACGGCGATGCTTTCTTCGCGCGCCGTCAGGTCCACCCACTGGCCGTGGTACCAGACCTGATTCGGATTGGCCGGGTTGACCTTTTCAGCTATCAGGTCGATGTCGTCGTTCTCGAACATGGTCAGGCTCCAGCCGAATTGGGTGTTGTGGCCGAGCAGCGCGAACGGATTGAGTCCCAGGTGGTGGCCGTAAAGCTCGAAGCCGGGCGCCTGCAGATGCGCCTCGTACCAGATCGCAGGCGCCGAAAACGACATGTGCGGGTCCCCTGCGAGCATCGGCTTGCCGCTGGCGGTGCGGCTGCCGGCAATGGCCCAGGCGTTGCTGCCGATGAACTGCGACAGGCCGACGGTCTGCAGCGCCTGCTGGCTGATCTGGGCGATCTGGCTGAGCTGCTGCCATTGCTGGTTGCTCATTGCGCTGGTCACACCGGGCTGCATGACGCCTTGCGGGTGCCCGTCCAGATCAAACACCTTCAAATAGTTCGCTCCCAAGTGGTCGCGCACATAGGTCAGGGGCGGCTCGGTGCGGAAAGTGGCGGCGAAGCTGTAAGCCATGTAGCCCGTGACGGCCAGTGTGTCCTGCGCTGTGAACGGGCGTTTCGGGATGCCCAGAACGTCAAATTCCATCGGGGCCGGATGGCTTTCCTGAAACTGGTTGACGCCGTCCAGGTAGGCGATCAGGGCCCTGGAGGCGGGGCTGTTCATGTCCATCGTGGCCGCTGCCGTCTCGGCATGGGCGCGAATGCCCAGGGTGCGAAAGAGACGGTCGGTGTCGACCAGCTTGGGGCCCAGAATCTCGGCCAGTTGCCCTTGTGAAAGGCGGCGCATCAGCTCCATCTGGAACAGCCGGTCTTGCGCATGCACATAACCCAGCGCCCGATACAGGTCGGTCTCGTTCTCGGCCCGGATATGCGGCACGCCGCGTTCGTCGTAACGCACCGTCACCGGGGCCTGCAGCTTCGCCAGTTTCGATGCGCCAGCGCGCTGCGGCTGCTTGCCGTGCAGGTACCAGGCAGCGGCGCCCGAGGCCAGCACGATCAGTGCGAGCAGTGAAGAGATGATGACTTTGAGGGTGCGCTTCACTGGCGATGCTCCTTGTTTCCTGTAATTCCGGCACGGTCATCATATACGTCCGGCGACAGCGCCTGGACGGCTGTCACAGCGCTGCGCACTGCGCCTTCCAGCGTGGCCGGATAGGCGCCTGCCACGTAGTCGCCGCAGGCCAGCAGCCCGGCCGTGATCACGCAGTCTGGGCGCTGCAGCGCCGGCGTGCAGGCGAAGGCGGCCCGCTTTTCGACAATCGTGAGCACGGCCGTGAGCGCGAGGCCCAGCTGCTGCCGTGCCTGCGCCAGCACCTGTGCCTGCAGCGTTGCGCGCTCGCCCTGGCTGGCGCTGGCGACAAATGCGAGCAGGCCCGGCGGGCCGCCGAGCTGTCCACGGTCGAACACAAACTGCGCCGGCGCGCCGGCATCCGCGCCGGTGCGCAAGGCCAGCATCGGTCGGGGCAGCGCGACCGCAGCGCCCCAGGCATAGACGGTGCAGATCGGATCGAACTGCAAGCCCTGGCCGATCTGAGCCCAATTGCGCAGCGCGCCCGCTTTGGATGGCGCAAGCTGTTCGCTGCTTCGTCTGAGCAATCGGATCGCCTGTGCCGCGCTCGTGGCCAACAGCACCGCGTCAAAGCCTTCACCTTGGACTTGCCAACCGGAGCCCTGCGGCGCGAGCGAATCGACGCGGGCGCCGATCCGCAGCTGGCCGCCCTCGCGGGCCAGCCAGCGCGCCGCCGCAGCGGGAAACAGTTCAGACAGGTCGACCCGGGGCAACAGCAGGTTGGAGCCGCCCGCGGTGCCGAACATCGCGTCCTTCAGCACGCGCAAAAAGACCTGCGCACTGGCATCCTCGATCGCTGTATTGAGGGCCGACAGGCACAGTGGCTCGATCAGTTCAGCGATCACGCGCGGACTCAGACTCTGGCACAAGCGCGCCACGGTGGTGCTTGCCCCGCACTGAAAATCCTGCCGCCTCCAGCGGCTGGCCAGGCGCAGCATGGACCATTTGTCGGAAACGCTCCAGCCGCGCGCCGCCAAAATGCCGGCCAGCGCGTCAAGCGGCGCCGGCCAGTCCGGAAATTGCATTCCCCGGCCATCGGGAAACAGCAGCGTCATCGGCAGGCGCAGCATGGCCGTGCGCTCGTCGACACCGACCTGTCGCATCAGGCGAAGGGTCTCGGCGTAGGCGCCGATCAGAATGTGCTGGCCATTGTCGAGATTGACCGGCGTGCCGTCCGGCAGCGTCCCGGTCACGGCCCTGGCGCGTCCGCCTACGCTGTGAGATGCTTCGAAAACCGATACCCGATGACCGGCTGTGGTCGCTTCCACCGCCGCCGCCATGCCGGCCCAGCCGGCGCCAATGATGGCCAGCTTCATGGCGCGAGCGCGGGCTTACAGGTGCCCAAGGGCCTGCACCTTCCATGCGAGCCACAACTTGCGCAAGGGTGTCAGGCTGACCCGTCGCTGCAGCACCTGGAAGTTGTCATGCTCGATTTCCCTGAGCAGCGCACGGTAGATGCTGGCCATCATCAGGCCTGGCTTTTGGGAGCGCCGGTCGTCCGGCGGAAGCAGCGACAGCGCTTCGTCGTACAGGTCATGGGCGCGGCGGGCCTGGAACTTCATCAGCGCAACGAAGCGCTCGGAGTCGCTTCGCTTCAGTATTTCATGGGCCCGGACGTCGAATTGCGCCAGCTCGTTCATCGGCAGGTAGATACGACCGCGCAGCGCGTCCTCGCCAACGTCGCGGATGATGTTGGTGAGTTGCAGCGCCAGGCCCAGCTTGTGGGCGTAGAGCGTGGTCTGCTGCTGGGTCTGGCCAAAGATGCCGGCTGCCACTTCGCCCACCACGCCGGCGACAAGGTGGCAGTAGCGTTGCAGCGCCGGATAGTCCAGATAGCGGGTTTGACTCAAATCCATCCGGCAGCCCTCGATCACCGCTTGCAGGTGCTGCTGCTCAATGCCGAAGCCGGCCGCCAGCGGCATCATTGCCTGCATCACCGGGTGGCTGGGTTGGCCGGCAAAGGCGCTTCTGACTTCGGCCTGCCACCAGCCCAGTTTGGAACTGGCGACGCCGGGGTCTGCCGCGTCGTCCACGACGTCGTCGATTTCGCGGCAAAAGGCGTAGAACGCGGTGATGGCGGCGCGCCGCGAGGCGGGCAGGAAGAGGAACGCATAGTAGAAGCTGCTGCCTGAAGCGGCCGCTTTGTGTTGCACGTATTCTTGGGGTGTCATGCGGACTTTGGGTTGGAGTGGCCTAGTTTAATCAGGGTCGGCGCAGCCACTCACTATTGCATGCGCCAGGCGCGCCAGAGCAGCAGTGGTAGATCGGCCGGATTCAGAACCGGCCGCTGGCGCCAGCTCTCGTGGTTGATGGCCTCGATCTTGTCGGTGATGCGCAGCCCTCCCTGCACCACCAGCCGCAGTTCCCAGCCGGCCCGGCCCGGTATGCGCCGGGCCAGACTGGCGCCTTCCCGCATCATGTCGCGCGCCTGAGCGACGTAGCTGGCAACCATTCGGGAGGCGTTGGTTGACGGCTCCAGGGTCCGCAGGTCCGCGTCATACACCTGGTGCTGTCGCATGGCCTCCAGACTGGGGTAGCAGCGGGCCCGGGCAAGGTCCAGACTCAGGTCCTGCCAGAAGTTGATGAGCTGCAGCGCGCTGCAGATCTGGTCACTTTGTGCCAGCGAGCGTTCATCCTGAACGCCGTAGAGGTGCAGCAGCAACCGGCCCACCGGGTTGGCGGACAGCCTGCAATAGTCGAGCAGTTCAGCATCGGTCTGGTAGCGGCGCGCGCTGGCCGTGAATCGGACATCCTGTTCAAAGGCGTCGAGCAGTTGGTGCAACAGGCTGATCGGCAGCCGGAAGTCGTGCAGCACCGGTCTGAGCGCCTGGAACACCTGCGGCCAGCGGCTGCCGGGCGGCGCGTCACTGGCGAGCGCACGCAGATCGTCGCGGTAGGCGAGCAGATCGGCCAGCCGCCGGGACGCTGGGGCGTCGCCTTCGTCGGCGATATCGTCAGCGGTCCGGGCGAACCGGTAGATGGCCGAAATGGCTGGTCGCAGGCGGGGCGGGCAAAGCCAGGAAGCGACCGGGAAATTTTCGTAGTGGTCCATTGTTACGGTCTGTAAATGAAGGTCATTTGACAACATCGGGAAAGCATTTGGAACTAATAACCATTTGGTCACTAATTCCGGCGCCGTATATCTGAGGCGAATGTTGTCATGAATCCTGTCGGCTTGAGGTGGCCCAGGCCGCCAGGACCATGCTGGCGGGCAGCGCGGTCGGCCAGTACCGGGAGGGGGACAAGCTGATCGACATCGTACTGCGTCAACCGCTGGACGAGCGCAAGGCCATGTCCGACATCGCCAACGCCTACCTGCCGACAGCGAGCGGCAGGTCGATTCCGCTGCTGCAGATTGCGAAGCCGGTTTTCGCCTGGGAGCCCGGTGTGATGTGGCGAGAAAACCGCGATTTCGCGATCACGGTCCAGGGAGATGTGGCCGAAGGCCTGCAAGGTGCGACCGTGACGGCCGAGTTGCTGCCCAGACTTCGTGCGCTGGAGGCAGCCTGGAAGGCCAAGGGGCAGACCGGCTACCGGATCGAGGTGGCGGGCGCGACGGAAGAAAGCAGCAAGGGCTCCGCCTCGATTGCCGCAGGTATCCCGATCATGCTGTTTGTGACATTCACCCTGCTGATGCTGCAGCTTCACAGTTTCAGCCGCGCGATGCTGGTATTTCTGACCGGACCGATGGGCGTTGCCGGCATAGCGGCGGCCCTCTTGGTTTCGGGCCGGCCGTTTGGCTTTGTTGCCTTGCTGCGCGTGATCGCCCTGATGGGAATGATTCAGCGAAATTCGGTGATCCTGATTGACCAGATCGAGCAGGATCGGGCCAACGGCGTGCCGGCGTGGGACGCGATTGTCGAGTCGGCCGTGCGGCGCCTGCGTCCGATCGTGCTGACCGCCGTAGCCGCCGTGCTGGCGATGATCCCGCTGTCCCGCTCCGTGTTCTGGCGGCCGATGGCGGTGGCTATCATGGGCGTCCTGGTCGTCGCCACCGTCTTGACGCTGCTTGCCCTGCCGGCCATGTACGCAGCCTGGTTCAGGGTCAGGCGGGAGAGCGCCGGCACAGGTTAAAATTACCGGTTGACCGATTTCCCGGGGTGGTCTGGCAGGCCGACCCCTTTGTTTTTTGCGCGGGTGGCGAAATTGGTAGACGCACCAGGTTTAGGTCCTGACGCCAGAAATGGTGTGGGGGTTCGAGTCCCCCCTCGCGCACCACGTTGAAGAAGATTTGCGGGACAGTCCGCAGCCGCTCGGCGGCAAGCGCTGTCCCCAACCACATTTAGGAGCATTGAGATGAGTTTTACCGTTGAAACCCTGGAAAAGCTGGAACGAAAAATGACACTGACAGTGCCCGTTGGCAATGTTCAGTCGGAGGTTGAGTCGCGCTTGAAAAAGCTCGCTCGCACCGTCAAAATGGACGGTTTTCGTCCTGGCAAGGTGCCGATGAACGTGGTGGCACAACGCTATGGCTACTCGGTTCACTACGAGGTCTTGAACGACAAGGTCGGCGAGGCCTTCGCCAACGCGGCCAATGAAGCCAAGCTGCGCGTCGCTGGTCAGCCCCAGATCACGGAAAAGGAGACTTCGCCGGAAGGCGAGATGGCGTTTGACGCGGTGTTCGAGGTCTATCCGGAAGTCAAGATAGCAGACTTGAGCGGGGTCGAGGTGGAAAAGACGTCGACGGAAGTGACCGACACGGCGATCGACAAGACGCTCGACATCCTGCGCAAGCAACGACGCACCTTTGCCCAGCGCGCCCATGACGCAGCGGCGCAGGTCGGTGATCGCGTGACGGTCGATTTCGAGGGCAAGATCGACGGCGAAGCCTTTGACGGCGGCAAGGCAGAGGCCTACCAGTTCATCGTCGGCGACGGCCAGATGCTGAAGGAATTTGAAGACGCGACCTGCGGCATGAAGGCTGGCGAGAGCAAGACTTTCCAGCTGGCTTTTCCGGCCGACTACCACGGCAAGGACGTTGCTGGCAAGACCGCCGATTTCATGGTGACCCTGAAGAAGATCGAGGCCGCCCATCTGCCCGAAGTCAGTGACACACTGGCCAAGTCGCTTGGCATTGCCGACGCGACAGTCGACGGCCTGCGCGCGGACGTCAGGAAGAATCTGGAGCGCGAAGTGAAGTTTCGCCTGCTCGCACGCAACAAGCGCTCCGTGATGGACGCGTTGGTGGCGCGGGCCGAGCTCGATTTGCCAAAGGCCAGCGTACAGGCTGAAGTCAATCGCCTGATGGAAGGCGCGCGCGCCGACCTCAAGCAGCGCGGCGTCAAGGATGCCGACAAGGCGCCGATGCCGCAGGACATCTTCCTGCCGCAGGCCGAGCGCCGCGTTCGCCTGGGTCTGGTGGTGGCCGAACTGGTGCGCGCGCAGAGCCTGCAAGCCAGGCCGGAGCAAATCAGGGCGCATGTTGAAGAACTGGCAGCCAGCTATGAAAAGCCGGCGGAAGTGGTTCGCTGGTACTACAGCGACAACAATCGCCTCGCCGAGGTGGAGGCGATCGTGATCGAGAACAACGTGACGGAATTCGTGATGGGCAAGGCGATTGCGGTCGAGAAAAACCTGTCATTTGACGAATTGATGGCCCAAAATTGATGGTAGTGGCGCCTTTTTTCGGTAAAGTAACGATCTATCTGGAGATGCGATGAACGAGCGATTGGCGGCAATGGAAACTCAGGGCCTGGGCATGATACCGATGGTCATCGAGCAATCGGGTCGCGGTGAGCGGTCTTATGACATCTACTCGCGTCTGTTGAAAGAGCGTGTGATCTTCCTGGTTGGCCCGGTCAACGACCACGTGGCGAATCTGGTGGTGGCGCAGCTGCTGTTCCTGGAGAGCGAGAATCCGGACAAGGATATTTCCTTCTACATCAATTCGCCCGGCGGCTCCGTCAGTTCCGGCATGGCGATTTTTGACACCATGAACTTCATCAAGCCCGACGTTTCCACGCTGTGCACCGGGATGGCCGCCAGCATGGGCGCCTTCTTGCTGGCCGCGGGAGCCAAGGGCAAGCGCTTCTCGCTGCCCAACTCCAAGGTCATGATCCACCAGCCGTCGGGCGGCAGCCAGGGCCAGGCGACCGAGATCGAGATACAGGCGCGCGAAATCCTGAAGACGCGCGAACAACTGAACAAGATCCTTGCCGAGCGCACCGGGCAGCCGCTGGAAAGAATCGAACGCGACACCGAGCGTGACTATTACATGTCGGCCGAGGAATGCAGGGAATATGGACTGATCGACAAGGTCATTTCAAAGCGGGCATAGTCGACATGGCTGAAAAAAAAGGTTCTTCCGGCGAGAAAACGCTTTACTGCTCTTTTTGCGGGAAGAGCCAGCACGAAGTCAAGAAGCTGATTGCGGGACCGTCCGTATTTGTCTGCGACGAGTGCATTGCGCTCTGCAATGAAATCATCCGCGATGAATTGCCAGCCACGGGGGAGTCGCGCGGCAGCACCACCGAGTTGCCGACGCCGGCCGAAATCAAGGCCAATCTGGATAATTACGTGATTGGTCAGGAACCGGCCAAGCGGACGCTCGCGGTGGCGGTCTACAACCACTACAAACGGCTGCGGCATCAGGAAAAAGCGAAGAAAGACGATGTCGAGCTGGCCAAGAGCAACATCCTGCTGATCGGCCCGACCGGCTCCGGCAAGACCTTGCTGGCACAAACCCTGGCGCGCATGCTGGACGTGCCCTTTGTGATGGCCGATGCGACCACGCTGACCGAAGCCGGCTACGTTGGCGAAGATGTCGAGAACATCGTACTCAAGCTGCTGCAGAGCTGCAACTACGACGTCGAGCGCGCGCAGCGGGGCATCGTCTACATCGACGAGATCGACAAAATCTCGCGCAAGTCTGACAACCCGTCGATCACGCGCGACGTCTCGGGCGAGGGCGTGCAGCAGGCGCTGCTCAAACTGATCGAGGGAACGATGGCGAGCGTGCCACCGCAGGGCGGACGCAAGCACCCCAATCAGGATTTCGTGCAAGTTGACACGACCAACATTCTGTTCATTTGCGGCGGCGCGTTTTTTGGACTCGAAAAGGTCATCGACAACCGCACGCAGTCTTCCGGCATGGGGTTTGGTGCCACCGTCAAGAGCAAGGCGCAACGAAGTCTGACCCAGGTGTTCAAGGACGTGGAGCCGGAGGATCTGATCAAGTTCGGGCTGATCCCTGAATTGGTCGGCCGGATGCCGGTAGTCGCGACGCTGGCTGAATTGACCGAAGAGGCACTGGTGCAGATATTGACAGAGCCCAAGAACGCCCTGGTCAAGCAGTACAGCAAATTGCTGGCGATGGAGGGAGTTGACCTGGAAATCCGTCCCTCTGCGCTGCAGGCGATTGCAAAAAAGGCGCTGGCCCGAAAAACCGGTGCCCGTGGCCTGCGCTCGATCCTTGAGCAGGCCCTGATCGACACCATGTACGAACTGCCCAATGCTGTCAATGTCGACAAGGTTGTCGTTGACGAGTCGACCATCGAAGAGAACAAGCCACCGCTGCTGGTTTACCGCGAAGCCGCCCGCAAGGCCTGATTTGGCACCGGTGGCTTGAAAATCAGCGCGGCTGATCCATATTGAACCGGTAACGAAAGGTTTTTTCTATGTCTGGTCATACCCAACTGCCCGCCACTGCCATGGACCTGCCTCTGCTGCCATTGCGTGATGTGGTGGTTTTCCCGCACATGGTGATCCCGCTTTTTGTCGGCCGGCCCAAGAGCATCAAGGCGCTGGAGGCGGCCATGGAGAGCGAGCGGCGCATCATGCTGGTGGCGCAAAAGGCCGCCGCCAAGGACGACCCGCTGGTGACCGACATGTTCGATGTCGGCTGCATCTCGACCATCCTGCAGATGCTCAAACTGCCCGACGGCACCGTCAAGGTGCTGGTCGAAGGACAGCAGCGCGCGCGCGTGAACCGGATCGAAGACGGGGAACTGCATTTTGTCGCCAATGTCACGCCGTTTGAAGAGGCCGGCGAGCCGGAGTCGAAGTCGCGCGTCAAAGCCAGTGAAATTGAAGCCCTGCGGCGCGCCGTGATGCAGCAGTTTGAACAGTACGTCAAGCTCAACAAGAAGATTCCGCCTGAGATCCTGACATCGATTTCGAGCATCGATGACGCCGGGCGTCTGGCGGATACGATCGCTGCGCATTTGCCCTTGAAGCTGGAAAACAAGCAGGCCGTGCTTGATCTTGCCGGCATCAAGGAGCGGCTGGAGAACCTGTTCGAGCAGATCGAGCGGGAGGTCGACATCCTCAACGTGGACAAGAAGATCCGCGGCCGCGTGAAGCGGCAGATGGAGAAAAACCAGCGGGACTTCTACCTGAACGAACAGGTCAAGGCAATTCAGAAGGAACTGGGTGAAGGTGAGGATGGCGCTGACATCGACGAGATCGAGAAGAAGATCAAGTCGGCCAAGATGCCCAAGGAGGCGCTGAAGAAGGCGGAGGGGGAGCTGAAGAAGCTCAAGCTGATGTCGCCGATGTCGGCCGAGGCGACCGTGGTGCGCAATTACATCGATGTGCTGACAGGATTGCCCTGGGCTGGCAAGACCAAGATCAAGCACAATTTGGGACACGCCGAAAAAGTGCTCAACGAGGACCACTACGGCCTGGAGAAGGTAAAGGACCGGATCCTTGAATACCTTGCGGTGCAGCAGCGCGTGGAGAAGGTGAAGGCGCCGATCCTGTGCCTGGTCGGCCCGCCCGGCGTAGGCAAGACATCTCTGGGTCAGTCGGTCGCCAAGGCGACCGGTCGGAAGTACGTGCGCATGGCGCTGGGCGGGATGCGCGACGAGGCCGAAATTCGCGGCCATCGGCGCACCTACATCGGCGCCATGCCGGGCAAGGTGCTGCAAAGCCTGTCCAAGATCGGCACCCGCAATCCGCTTTTCTTGCTGGACGAAATCGACAAGCTGGGAACCGACTTCCGGGGTGACCCGTCGAGCGCGCTGTTGGAGGTGCTGGATCCGGAGCAGAACCACAAGTTCGGCGATCATTATGTCGAGGTCGACTTCGACCTCAGCGACGTGATGTTTGTCGCCACCTCCAATTCCATGAACATCCCGCCGGCCTTGCTGGACCGGATGGAAGTGATTCGGCTGTCGGGGTATACCGAGGACGAAAAAACCAACATCGCGATCAAGTTCCTGTTGCCCAAGCAGCTCAGGAACAATGGCGTCAAGGATGAAGAACTGCAGATCACCGAAGAGGCGGTGCGCGACATTGTTCGCTACTACACGCGGGAGGCCGGTGTGCGCTCGCTGGAGCGGGAGTTGTCCAAGATCTGCCGCAAGGTGGTCAAGGGATTGCAGCTCAAGAAGATGGTGCCGCAGGTCAGGGTCGATGCCGGGAACCTGAATGATTTCCTGGGTGTTCGCAAGTACTCCTATGGACGCGCTGAAAAGCAGAACCAGGTCGGCCAGGTGGTCGGTCTGGCATGGACGGAAGTGGGTGGCGATTTACTGACGATCGAGGCCGCGATGATGCCCGGCAAGGGCGTGATCACCCGCACCGGATCACTTGGCGACGTGATGAAGGAGTCGGTCGAGGCGGCGCGCACGGTGGTGCGCAGCCGATCAAGGCGACTCGGCATCAAGGATGAGTTCTTTGAGAAGAAGGACATTCACATCCACGTGCCTGATGGCGCCACGCCCAAGGACGGCCCGAGCGCGGGCGCGGCCATGACGACCGCCTTTGTCTCGGCCATGACCGGTATACCGGTGCGCGCCGATGTTGCGATGACCGGGGAAATCACCTTGCGCGGCGAAGTGACGGCGATCGGGGGCCTGAAGGAGAAACTGCTGGCGGCGCTGCGCGGCGGCATCAAGACGGTGCTGATCCCGGAAGAAAACGCGAAGGACTTGCAGGACATTCCGGCCAATGTGAAGAACGGCCTGGAGATCGTTCCGGTGCGCTGGATCGACAAGGTGCTGGAGATCGCGCTGGAGAGAATGCCAAGCGCGTTGTCGGAGGAGGAGGTTGCGGTGGCTGCCGCGCCGCCGGTGGAGGTTTCGGCCGCCGTGCCGGCGCTGGCCGGGTCGGTCAAGCACTAGCCATGGCGCACTGTCAAATTTTCGTCCAGGCAGGCGGTCAGTGAAAAGTTTTTTGCGGTATAATTTGCGACTTGAAACGCGGGAATAGCTCAGTTGGTAGAGCGCAACCTTGCCAAGGTTGAGGTCGAGAGTTCGAGACTCTTTTCCCGCTCCAGATTCCGAAAAGGGAAGCCCAGGCTTCCCTTTTTTGTCAGAGAAACGGCGCGATAGCAAAGCGGTTATGCCCCGGATTGCAAATCCGGTCAGTCCAGTTCGACTCTGGATCGCGCCTCCAGTCAATCAGGCCTGTGCCCGAGTGGTGAAATAGGTAGACACATCGGACTTAAAATCCGCCGCTTCCGTAAAAGGGGCGTACCGGTTCGATTCCGGTCTCGGGCACCAGTACACTACCATTCCATGTCAAGCTATAACCCACCTCTTGAGATCCATGTCCATGGTCAGGTCGCGCTGCGTCCTGACGTTGTTTTTGGCCAGTTGCAGGACGCTCTCAAGCCCTTGTGGAAGTACACCGGCGCGCGTTCCCTGGCTGAGGCAGCCGACAGTTCCTACGAGGATGAGCCAGGCATCAAGTTTGATCCCCAGGATCATGTGTTGCAGATGTGCTGGACGGTGGAGGGAGACGACGATTTTCGCCAGGCGCTGGACGAGATGTGCATGAACCTCAACGAACTGGCGAAAACCGGGGCGGCGATCGAAGTCACCTTCTATGACACCGAATTTGACGATGACGAGGACGGCGAAGAATCCGACTCGGAGTCACGCGATGATTTCGTCATGCTCTTTGTCGGCCCGGATCCGGCAGCCATCATGCAGGTGCAGCGCGACCTGCTGGTGCAGGACGTCGTCAACCTGATGGAGCGCCATTTCGATGGCGCCGAACTGGGCGGCGTGGTGGCCGAAATCGACAAGCTGTTTGGCCACCGTTTCGATGAACTGGTCAATTCGCTGCAGCTTGGCAAGCCGCCGCGGGGTTCCAGCGGCGGCCATGGGGGTACCGGTCACGGTGGCGGGCGCAAGCCGCGCCACCTTCACTGAAGTCTTCGCACGCGAAGACTCAGGCCGTCTTGGCCTTGACCATGTACTTGCCGAGTTCGGCCTTGGCAATGGAATTGCGGTGCACTTCGTCCGGGCCATCGGCAAAACGCAAGGTGCGCGCATTGGCATAGCTGTAGGCCAGCGGAAAATCGTCGCACATGCCACCACCGCCATGTGCCTGCATCGCCCAGTCGATGACCTGGCAGGCCATGCTGGGCGCCACCACCTTGATCATCGCGATCTCGTTCTTGGCAAACTTGTTGCCCGCCAGATCCATCATCCACGCCGCCTTGAGCGTGAGCAGGCGCGCCATGTCGATCTTGCAGCGCGCCTCGGCAATGCGTTCCTGCGTCACGGTCTGTGCGGCGATCGGTTTGCCGAACGCAACCCGCAAGGAACTGCGCTTGCACATCAGCTCCAGCGCGCGCTCGGCCAAGCCGATCAGGCGCATGCAGTGGTGGATGCGTCCCGGGCCAAGGCGTCCCTGGGCGATCTCGAAGCCGCGGCCTTCGCCCAGCAGGATGTTGGTCGCGGGCACCCGCACGTTTTCCAACAGCACTTCCATGTGGCCATGCGGAGCGTCGTCATAGCCCATCACGTTGAGTGCGCGCACCACCGTCAGGCCGGGTGTGCCGGCTGGCACGATGATCATGCTCTGCTGCGAATGGCGGGGCGCGTCCGGATTGGTCTTGCCCATCGTGATGAAGACCGCGCAGCGCGGGTCGCCGGCGCCGGAGGTCCACCACTTGCGTCCGTTGATCACGTAGTCGTCGCCCTGGCGCTCAATGCGGGTCTGGATGTTGGTCGCATCGCTGGAGGCGACGTCCGGTTCGGTCATCGCGAAGGCAGAGCGGATCTTGCCTTCGAGCAGGGGTTTGAGCCAGCGCGCCTTGTTGGCTTCCGATCCATAGCGGGCGATCGTTTCCATATTGCCGGTATCGGGCGCCGAGCAGTTGAACACTTCGCTCGACCACATCACATGGCCCATGATTTCGGCCAGCGGCGCATACTCCTGATTTGTCAGGCCGGCGCCGTCGTAGCCGGAAGCTGCGGCGCTGTCGACCGGCAGGAACAGGTTCCACAGGCCCGCCGCCTGCGCCTTGGGCTTGAGGGTCTCGATCGTCTGCAACGGTGTCCAGCGTTTACCTGCGGCGGTATTGGCGGCGATCTCGGCGTGGTACGCGCCTTCAGCGGGGTAGATGTGCTCCTCCATGAAAGCCTGCAGCCTGACTTGCAGGTCTTTGGTCT
>JBMOJJ010000037.1:0-19213 GCA_049315845.1 Rhodoferax sp. | reverse complement strand
ACTCCGCAACCAAGCGCATCGGCAGCAACGCCTCGCGCCTGTCGCAGATCCAGGATGGCAAGTGGAAGGTCATCAGCCCCTACTTCGGCGACGACGTACCGGCCAAGAAGTAAGCCAGCCTGCGCCGGGGTTTCAGCGGGCCCCTCTGGTTTGACAGGATGCTGGCCCCGCAACACGAAGGGACTCGATGCTTACGATCTATGGTGTCTACCGCTCGCGCGCTTCGCGGAATATCTGGCTGGCCAATGAGCTCGGCGCGCCTTTCAAACTCGTGCCGGTGATCCAGCACTACCGCGTGCCAGACCCTAAAGCACCTGACGCGCCGCTGCACACCCGCTCGCCCGAATTCCTGAAGGTCAATCCAAATGGCCATATTCCGTCGATCGACGACGACGGACTGGTGCTGCACGAATCGCTCGCTATCAACCTCTACCTCGCAAAGAAGCACGGCGGTCCGCTCGCGCCGCACGATATTGCAGAGGATGGCCAGATGGGCATGTGGTCGCTGTGGGCCGCAACCGAGCTTGAGCCACATTCGATCAACGTGGTCTATCACCGCGTCGGAAATCCCCAGGGCCAGAAGGACGCCAAGATCGCTGACGCCGCCGTCGAAGCGCTGAAGGCACCCTTCGCAGTGCTCAACAGCGCCCTTGCCCCGAGCAACTGGCTGGTCGGTGATCGCTTCACCGTGGCCGACATCAATGTAGCGGAGATCGTGCGCTACGCCCAGGCGGCGCCCGAGCTATTCGATGCAGCACCCCGGGTGAAGGACTGGCTCGCCGCCTGCCACGCGCGGCCCGCCTTCAGGACGATGTGGGAGGCGCGCGAGAAGGAGTCGGCATAGCGATTCACAGCGCAGACAGCGCCTGACGCCGATCTCATGCAGCGGCACTGACCGAGGTCGGTTGCCGCGCTTCCCCCTGCGCGGCGACCGCCGACAGCCACAGCGTTACCGTGGTGCCGGCGCCGATCTGGCTCTGCATTTCGACCTCGCCGCCATGCAGCTCAATGATTTCCTTGACGATGCTCATGCCCAAGCCGGTGCCGGGAATGTTGCCCGAGGCATCGACGCGGTAGAAACGGTCAAACACCCGCGCCGCCTGCTCCGGGGTCATGCCGATGCCATGGTCGGCGACGCGGATGCCCACGCGGACCGGCCACTCGTCAACCAGGCTGATCGCGACCTTGCCGCCCTGCGGTGAGTATTTGTAGGCGTTGGAGAGAATGTTGCGCACGGCCTGCATCAGCTTCTTCGGGTCGGCTCGCACGCGCCAGAACGCCGTCGGCAGCTCGATCAGCGCGGCTTGCTGGCCGGACGGCACACCGAAATCGGCGGCGACCTCGCGCACCAGCGCGCCGGCGTCAACGCTTTCAAAGCGGAAATCCTTGCCGCGCCGGTCGTCGATGCGGGCCAGGTCGAGCAACTCGTTGATGATCGAGATCATCATCTCGCACTGGCGATGGATGATCTCCAGAAACTCCTGGCGTTCCGGTTCGTCAAACTGCTGCGCCAGCATCAGTTCCGAATATCCGTAGATGCTGGCCATCGGAGTGCGCAGCTCATGGGCCGCGTGCGAGAGGAACTCGCTCTTCATCCGGTCAACCTCCGTTTCGTGCGTGACGTCGCGGAAATAGAGGATCTGCGAGACCGTTTGGGCCTCTGACAGGCGCAGCCGGATTTCCAGCACATGCTTGCCAGGACCGGCCATCTCGATCAGCTGGCGCCGCCGCTCGCTGACCGCCTTGATGGTCTTGGTGGCCTTGCCCGGGGCCGGCCTGTCTTCTTCCGACGCACCGGCCTTCAGGGACGCAACGCTTGGGAAAAGCGAAGGATCAACGCAGGCGCGCGCCAGGCGCGTAAAAAAGGTGGCCTCATCGAGTCCGATGATTTCGTCGGCTTCCAGGCTGGTCATGCGGAAAAAGGCCGGACTGGCGTACTTGACCCGCTGCGCCGCGTCAAACGAGATGAATCCGTCCGGGCTCAATTCGAAAATGACGTTCAGTTGCGCGGTGCGGTCGCGGATGCGCCCAAGCGCGACTTCAAGCTCCCGCTGGGAGTCCACGCGCATCTGGTTTTCGACCCGCAGCACCTCGTTGCCGTGCTCGAGCTGCGCCTGATTTTCCTGCAAGGCAGTGGCCATGCGCGCGGTTTCCTCGTTGGCGCGGGTCAGCTGCTCGATGCGCTCGGCGATCGCACGCGACATCACATTGAAGGCGGCGCCCAGACGTCCGACATCGTCGCCGCCCTCGGGTACCGCAGCCGGCGTCAACTGGCCCTGTGCCACCTTCAGACTGGCCTTCGTCAGAAGCGAGAGCTGGCGCGTGATCAGCAAGCCAAGCATGGTCAGCAGGCCGGCCGACAGAATCAGCTCGCCGGCGGCGATCAGGATGCCCTGCGTCAGCAGATTCTTTCGCGCCACCAGGATTCGCTTCAAGTCAAGCCCGAACTGCAGCGTACCCAGAGTCTGCCCGGCCAGCTTGATCGGCAGCGCGACGTCATAGCGCGGCGGGTCGTCATCCAGTGCGAAGACCGAGTCGACCGCGGGCAGCCGCTTGCTGCCTGGCCAGCCGCTGGTCGCAATGATGACGCCCGTGGCATCGGTCACCGCCAGATAATCGATGCCGCGAACCGCATGGCTTTCGTCCAGCACCGCCTGCACCGTGGCGTAGTCGTACTGGGCCAGTGGCGCCACCAGCGCCGCAGAGAGTACCGGCGCGATCTGCTCGGCCTGCTCGCGCGCCTGGTCGCCCATCGCCTCGTGCAGCAGGCGCAGGCTGTTGCCGACCAGGATCGCCAGCATGACCAATTCAACCAGCAATGCTGTAACGACCAGCCGTCCGCGCACCGTGCGCCAGGGAGCAAAGTGCATTATTTGCCCTGTCTCAGGACCAGACGGACTTCGTTCGCGTAGGGCTCCATGGCGACCAGTTCACGCGCTTCGAGCGGGCGATAGCCACCGAGCTGGTAGCGCGCAAAATACTGCCGGGCCGGCGTCGTGTCGGCAAAGGCCCACAGCGCGGCCAGAATGCGTTCCTGCTGCTTGGCGTGGCGGGAGTTGAGCATATAGACGCGGCCTGCCATTGGCAGGCTCTCGGCCGCAATCCGCAGCTGCTCGCGCACCGCCAGCGGCAGGTTCTGGAAGTTCGCAAGCGACATCAGGCCGGCGCTGCCCTCTCCCTTGAGCAGCAACTGGCCCACGCTGTCGGATGCGCTGACGTAGCGCAGCGTCGGATTGGCCACCGAATTGCGAAGCAGCCAGTGCTGCCCCCACAGCGTGACCAGCGACGATGCTGAGAGTCCGATCACCGTGCTGCCGGCCAGGTCCTTGGGTTCGCGATAGCGGCTGTCGGCAGTGACCAGCGCGACCGCCTTGAAATCGGCCTGGTAGGTCAGCAGCGGCAGGTAGCCGGCGTCGGTTTGCAGCAGGCGCGCCTGGTGGCCGGTGGTGATTGCGATGTCGTATTGCTGCGCCACTCCGCGCCGGGCGAACTCGGTGAAATCGGGTGCGGTGACGACTTCCACCGGCCGCTGCAGCAGTTGCTCCAGATGCTGGCGCAAGGGCTGGTACATGTCGATGATCACGCGTGCGCTCGAGTGCGGCGCGACGCCGATGCGAAATACCGCGGGCGCCGGCTGCGGCGCCGACAGACTCAGCGCCGGCAACAGCACAAGCATGGAAAGAATCCAGCGGATTCGGAGCATCACGATCACCTCCAAGTATCTATGGAAATTGACGCTCTGGCGGCCCCGATTCGGGCTTAACGGATGTCAAGGCAGCCCCGATTTTACCCGTTCAGCTCGGGCGCTGGCGCAATCAGCCGCCGCGTCGGCGACCCCGGGCGGGCTATACAATGCGCTGGCTGGGTGCTTGAGGCATCCAGCCAACCGCTAGGGGTGCTGATCGTCGCAGGACGGCCGGCTGAGAAAAAACCCTGGAACTTGATCAAGGTAATTCTTGCGCAGGGAAGCGTTGCTGAATTCGGTCTGGCCCAGGCCCGGTCGGTTCAGCTCTCCCCTGCCGTCGACTGGAGTTTTTCGATGGCATTCAATTTGAAACTCGCTCCCCTGGTGGCCGCGCTTGCCGCGGGCATCCCGCTTTCTTCACTGGCGCAGAGCGCGACCCAGAACCTGCAGGCGGTCACCGTGACCGGCAAGGCGGCGCCGTTGCTTGATGTCGAGAATGCGGACGTCGGCGGCTTTGCAACACCGCTGGCCAGCACACCCCAGAGCGTGACGGTGTTGACTGCCGATCTGCTGGCCGGCACCGCCGCGCAGACGCTGTCCAGTGTCGTCAGGCTGGACGCCTCACTGGCCGACAGCTACAACACCACTGGTTACATCGAGAGCCTGTCAATTCGCGGTTTCCTGCTGGACCAGAGCGGCAACTTCCGGCGCAATGGTCTGGCGATCTCGAACTACGCGCCGGTGGCGCTCGAGACGATCGAGCGGATCGAGGTCCTCAAAGGCGCCTCCGGCCTGCAGTCCGGCGTGTCGGCACCCGGCGGACTGGTCAACTACGTCACCAAGGTGCCGCTCAAGGATGCCTTCAGCACAGTCGATTTCGGCGTCGACGGCAATGGCGGCAGCAAGATCCATATCGACAGCAGCACCACCGTTGGCGCGCTCGGTCTTCGTCTCAATCTGGTCGATGAGCAGTTGCACTCGCACTTCGACCATGCCAATGGTTCGCGCCAGTTGCTCAGCCTGGCGCTGGCCACCGCGCTGAGCAGCGACACCGCGGTGTCAGCCGATCTCGAATACCAGCGCCGCAGCCAGCCCTCGGTGCCGGGACTGGGCCTGCTCGACAGCAACGGCGACGGCCGGGGCGACAGCCTGCCCGCCAGCATCAATCCGCGTCTGAACCTGAACAACCAGGGCTGGTCGCTGCCGTTTCAGGCCAGCAGCGCGACGGCCCAGTTTGCCGTCAAACACCGTTTCAATCAAGACTGGCAGACGCGCCTGGCGGCAAGCTCCCAGACCACCCGCATCAATGACCGGCTCAGCTTCCCGGACGGCTGCAGCAGCGCCGCCGTCTATGTCTATCCCGGCCTGTGCGGCAACGGCGACGTCGATATGTACGACTACCGCAGCGAGGACGAAAAGCGCACATTGTCGGGATGGGACGCGCATCTGCAGGGAAAATTCAACGCCCTGGGCCTGACGCACAGCACCCGGCTTGGAATGAGCGGGCACAGCAGCCGCTCTGACCTGGCCGCGATGCAGGCCTACAACTACGTGGGCACGACCAACATCTACACGCCGGTTGAGCTGCCTGCCGACCCTTCACTGACCGTCCTCAACAGCAACAGCCGGGAGCGCGCGGTCGAAGCCTACGCCACGCTGGCCTCGCGCCTGAGCGCTAGCCTGCAATCGTTCGCCGGGGTGCGCCTGTCCCGCCTGAGCCGCAGCAGCGAACTCAGCGACGGCACGCAGGCGGTCTCGTACCAGCAGACCGTGAGCACGCCATGGGCCGGGCTGGCCTGGTCGGCCAACAGCAGCACGGTGCTTTATGCCTCCTGGGGTCAGGGGGTCGAACTCGAGGCGGTGCCCAATCGCCCGACGCTGTTTGCCAACTACGGCCAGGCCCTGCCCGCGCTCAAGAGCGAGCAGACCGAGATCGGCCTGAAATGGCAGGCCGATCCGCGCCTGCTCTTGACCACCGCAGCCTTCAGCATCGACAAGCCCTACGCCGACGACCAGCCGGGCGCCGGGTCCGACGCGCTGCCGACCCGCGTCGCGGGCGCAAAGACCGCGCGGCATCGCGGCATCGAGGCGACGGCCGCGGGCCGGCTTGGCGACGCGCTGTCGCTGCAGGCAAGCCTGATGGCGCTGGACGCCCGCTATGCGCAGGCGGTCGATCCGTCGATGGTCGGGCAGCGCGTGACCAATGTCCCGCGCCTCAAGGGTTCTCTGTATGCGCACTACAAGGTGGCGGCGCTGCCAGGCCTGGCTGTCAACGCGCTGGCCAGCTTCGAGAGCGGCAAGACGGCGACGATAGACACCGGCGTCGAACTGCCGCAAGCCTGGCAACTTGACGCCGGCTTCAGCTACCAGCACCGCGTCGCCGGCCAGTCCCTGCTGTGGCGCCTCAACGTCGAGAACCTTGGCGACCGCAGCTACTGGCGCGAAGCGCCCACCACGCCCTGGGGCGGCATTTACCTTTTCCCATCGACGCCGCGCACCGTGCGCGCCAGCCTGACGCTCAACTTCTAACCGATGCTGGACACTGCCTTCACGCTGCTGGGCAGCGCCGTCACCTGGCTCGAACTGCTGGCCTTTGTGCTGGCGCTGGCCAACATCGCGTGCAACGTGGCCGAGATCCATTGGGGCTGGCCGCTGACCATCATCGCCAGCGCCCTTTATGCGTGGCTGTTCTACACCAGCAAGCTCTACGGCGAGGCCGGCGTCAACCTGTTCTTTGCCGTCACGGCGGTATGGGGCTGGTGGCAGTGGCTGCGCGGGCACCGCAAGGGATCGGGCGCCTTGTTGCGTATCGAGCGACTCGACCTTCGCGGTTTGCTGTGGTGTGTTGCCGGCTACGCTGTCTCGTGGCTCGTGCTGGCGCTCCTGCTGCGCAGCGTCACAGACTCGGATGTGCCCTGGGCTGATGGCTTTGTGAGCGCCGGCAGCGTGATCGGAACCTTGCTGCTGGGACGCAAATTCATCGAGAACTGGCTGGTCTGGCTGCTGGTCAATGGCGCCAGCGTGGCGCTGTTTGCCTACAAGGGGCTGCACCTGACGGTTCTGCTCTACGCGGTCTTCTTTCTGCTGGCGATCTGGGGCTGGCTTGGCTGGAAGCGCAGAATGAGCGGCGCCTGGCGGGTCCGGATCGGATCATGAAAGCGGCGCGGCTGATCTGCATCATCGGCGCCGAAAGCACCGGCAAGACCACGCTGGCGCAAGCCCTGGCGCGCCATTTCGACTGCCCCTGGGTGCCCGAGTATCTGCGCCAGTTCTGCCATGAAAACGCCAGGACGCCACGACGCGACGAGCAGGCACTGGTGATCCAAAGGCAGCGCGAGACTGAGATCGCGGCGCTGGCACGGGCCACAGCGCGGCAGGACGCCTTTGTTTTCTGCGACACCGCGCCGCTGCTGACTGCGATCTACAGCGACTTCATCTTCGGTGACAAATCCCTGCTGGAGCAGGGTCGTTCACTGCAGGCGAATTACGCCCTGACGCTGCTGCTGGCGCCCGACATCGCCTGGATCGCCGACGGCCTGCAGCGCGATGGCGAACATGTTCGCGCGCCTGTTCACAATTACCTCCAGCACGAACTCGCTGCGTTGGCGCTGCCCATTGCGCGGATCGAGGGCACCGGCGACAAGCGCCTCGCGAACGCTCTTGAAGCCGTCCATCGGCTTTAACCAGTTCCCCATCATTCAACGCGCAGGACAGCGCACCGGCATTGATCAGCGAATCAGGTTCTCGATCAGTACCGCCATGCCCATGCCGCTGCCAAGACACATGCTGATGACGCCATAGCGTCCTTTCGAGTCTGCCAGATGGTGCATGGCGGTGATCGTCATGCGAATACCGGTTGCGCCCGGCGGATGACCAATGCTGATGCCACCGCCATAAAGATTCGTCTTCTCGCGCGAAATACCCAGTTGCGCCTCGGCGTGCAAATTCACAACGGCAAACGCTTCGTTGATTTCAAAGTAGTCAATGTCGGCGACGCTGAGCCCGTTCTGTCGCAACAGCTTGGCAATGGCGGGTACCGGTCCCGCCCCCATGATCTCGGGCGCAACCCCAGCCACCGCATAGTCGACCAGCCTGGCCTCAGGGCGAGCGTCCTTTGGCAAGGCGCCGGCACGCGCCACCACCAAAGCGGCAGCGCCGTCTGTCACGCCACTGGAGCTGCCAGCGGTGACCGTGCCGTCGGGCTTGAAGGCCGGCTTGAGCAATGCCAACTTTTCCCGCGTCAGGTTGAAGCGGGGAAACTCATCGGTGGCAAAACTTCGAGTCCCCTTTCGTCCGTCCGGAACATCGATCGGCTCGATCTGGCGCGCCAGAAATCCGGACTCGATCGCCGCCTTCGCGCGTTGCTGACTCATGAAGCCCCAATCATCCATAGCCTCACGACGGTAGTCGAAGCGCAGCGCCAGTTCCTCCGCCGTATCGCCCATCAGCGCCTTGGAAAAAGGGCAGCGGTAAATGGCATCGAGTCCATCCTCCAGGGTGACGGGGCCGCGCGCTGCGCCATAGCGCATGTGGCTTGACACATAGGGAACGCGGCTGAAGCTCTCGCCTCCGGCGGCCACGGCAATGTCACTGTGTCGGCTAAGGATCTGCTCGGCAGCACTGACGATGGACTGCGTCCCGGAACCGCAGGCCCGAGTGACGGTGAGCGCGCAGCTGTCGATGGAGAGTCCCGCCTCCAGGGCGACCTTGCGGCTGACAAACGGTCCGTCATGGTCAACGACACCGACCAAGCCGAACACCAGGTGATCGACCAGGCTGGCGGGCACGCAGGCGCGTCGCATTGCGGCCCGCGCGACGTGCGATCCCGTCACCGACAGCGGTACTTCACGCAACGCCTTTCCAAAATCCCCGAACGCTGTACGGGCCCCGCCGAGCAGCACGATATTGTCGAATGACATAGTGTTTTCCCCAAGGTTAAATCGCCACAAAGGGCCGCAAATATTCTTGCGTACCCTCCTTGCTGCGTGATATTCTCTGCGATCTTACCAAACAATTGTTTGTTTAATCAATGACGCCACCAGACTCCCGAAGTTTGCAGACAGCCCTGCTTGAAGTCGAAGACGTGCATCTTCGATTTGGAGGAATCCGGGCCCTGACGGGCGTGGCACTGAGCGCGCGCCGCGGCGAAATCACGACCGTGATCGGCCCCAACGGCGCCGGCAAGACCAGCCTGTTCAACACCATCTCCGGCTTCTACAAGCCGCAGTCCGGTCGCGTTGTGCTCGAAGGCACGGACATTACCCATGAAGCAGTCTCCCGGCGCGCCGCTCTGGGTCTGGCGCGCACTTTTCAGAATGTGGCTCTGTTTCGTGGTCTGACAGTGTTGGACAACATCAAGCTGGGCGGGCACACACGGCTGAAGTCGAACCCACTCAGCGCGATGTGCTACCTCGGCGCAGCCAAGCGTGAAGAAATGGCATTGCGCAGGGATATCGAGCGTGAAGTCATTGATTTCCTGGAGATTGATCACATTCGGAATTTGCCGGTCGCGGGTCTCCCTTACGGCCTGCAAAAGCGCGTTGAGCTGGCACGCGCACTGGCGATGCAACCCAAATTGCTGATGCTCGATGAGCCGGTGGCCGGCATGAACCGCGAAGAGACTGAAGACATGGCACGCTTCATTCTCGACATCCAGGAGGAGCGCGGCGTGACCGTGCTGCTGATTGAACACGACATGGGCCTGGTGATGGACATTTCAAACCACGTTATCGTGCTCAATTTTGGACAGGTCATCGGCGAGGGAAGTCCGGCCGAGGTGCGGGTGCAGCCGGAAGTGATCCGTGCCTACCTCGGTGAAACAGCCGTGCGGAGGGTTGCCTGATGTCGGCCGGCTTCGATTGGGCAGCACTGGCCGAATATTGCGCCATCGGTCTACTCTCAGGCGGGCTGCTGTCCCTGATTGCCCTGGGTTTTGTCCTGATCTACAAGGGCACGGGTGTGATCAACTTTGCCATGGGTGAGTTCATGATGCTCGGCGCCTATTTCTTCTACACCGCCAATGTGATGTGGGGACTACCGGTGTATATCGCACTGGCCCTGTCGTTCATTGCCGTTGCATCCTGCGCGGCGCTGATTGAAAGAGCCATTCTTCGACCCCTGTCCGGCCAGCCCGTCATTTCGATCCTGATGGCCACCATCGGTTTGGGCAGCGCCCTGCACGGTGGCGTCGACGCCATCTGGGGCGGCCGCAATTACGAAATGCCGGCACTGCTGCCGCGCACACCGCTGATCCTGGGCGATGTGCTGATACCGGGTCAGATGATCTGGAGTTTTCTGTTGGCAACAGCGGTCATCATCGCCTTCACCCTGTATTTCAGATACTCCAGAACCGGCATATCCATGCGCGCGGCGGCCAGCGATCCGGTCACTGCCTACGTCATGGGCATTGACGTTCAGGCGACGCAGCGCCTGACCTGGGTTTTCTCAGGGCTGGTAGGCGCCGTCACCGGGGTGATCGTGGCCTCCAGCACCAGCCTTTCGCCGGCCGTTGGCAGCGCTGCGCTGGGTGTGCTGGCCATCATCATCCTTGGCGGCCTTGATAGCATCGCTGGCGCCATTGTCGCAGGGCTGATCGTAGGCCTGATCCAAAGCCTGACCGCCGGCTACCTGGGTGGCAAGGTACGCGACCTGGTTCCCTATGTAACGGTGCTGGTGATTCTTCTGGTGCGACCGTATGGCCTGTTCGGCACACGGCAAATTGAGAGATTGTGACCATGAGAATCAGGGATTTCCGCGTCAGTTATGAACACGATGAAGCGATCTGGACAACCCCGGTGCAACGCATGTGGCTGTTGGCGCTGGTCGCCGTGCTGCTTTTGTTGCCGACCCTGGTCAACGGTTACCTGATCAGCCTGGCTTGCATGCTGGGCATCCACATCATCGCTGCCACCGGTTTGAACCTGATGACCGGTTACACCGGACTGATTTCTCTGGGACACGCAGCTTTCATGGGTGTCGGCTGCTACAGCGCAGCCTATCTTGCACAGCGCGGTCTGCCCTTCTTTCTGACGCTTCCCATGGCCGGCGTGACGGCGGCGCTGCTGGGCCTGCTGGCCGGCTTGCCGAGTCTGCGAATCAAGGGCCTCTATCTGGCGGTGGCCACGCTGGCGATGCAGTTCCTGCTCGAGTACGTCTTTCGCGAGTGGGACAGCGTGACCGGCGGCGTGCGCGGTGTCAGCGTGCCCAATGCCAATCTGTTCGGCTTTGAACTGCTCAATGACCAGCGCATGTACTACCTGATTGTGCCGGTCGCCGCGCTGATGTTGTTGGCGGCCCGCAACCTGTTTCGCACCCGTGTTGGCCGGGCTTTCATCGCCATTCGAGACCGGGATATTTCGGCAGAGGTACTGGGCATCAACCTGCTGCACTACAAGCTTGCTGCTTTTGCGATCGGCTCCTTCTATGCCGGTGTTGCTGGCGCCCTGCTCGGCTATTTCTACCGGGCCATGACGCCGGAGTATTTCACCCTTCAGTTGTCCATCTTCTATCTTGCGGTCATCATCGTGGGCGGCCTCGGAAGCATGGTCGGAACCATCCTTGGTGCCGTCTTCATGACCCTGGTGCCGGAGCTGCTGCGCTTTTTCGTTAGCCTGGCCGCGCAGTGGTCGCCCAATGCCACCGAAATCCTGAGTCCGATGCAGCAAATCGTATTCGGCGGTCTGATCATCAGTTTCCTGGTGCTGGAGCCGCATGGTTTGTATGTGATCTGGCAGCGATTGCGGCGATTCTTTCACCTTTGGCCCTTCAGAACATAGCTTTTTTAACAGGAGACCCACCATGAGCACTGACAATTCCCCCAATTTCCTGCGTCGTCGCATCCTGGCCGCTGGCCTGGGCGCAACCGGGCTTTCAGCCTGGCCAGTGCTGCCAGCGATCGCCGACAACGGCGACATCGTGATCGGCGCTGCGCAACCCATCACGGGCGTATTCGCCTTCGCCGGCGTCGGACTGAACCAGGGTTTGGGCGACTATTGCGAATGGCGTAACACCAAGGGTGGTGTTGCCGGCAGAAAACTACGCTACATCGGCGAGGACTCCGGCTACAAGATGGATCAGGCGATGAGTGTGTTCAAGAAGATCATGGGGGCGCACAAGCCGCCCATGTTCTATGGTGACTCAACCGGCTGGGCCAAGGCGGCTTCGAAAGAAGTGAGCCAGCTCGGCAGCACGCTGACCAGCAGCCCGAGCTTTTCGTCGGATCTGGCGGACCCCAAGAATGTTCCTTACTACTTCATGGCGGGTCCAACCTATACCGCGATGGGAGAAATCCTGCTCGAATACATCCATCGCACTTCGCGCGGCGCCACCAAACCCGCGATCGCCATTGTCTACAGCGACACCGAGTTTGGCCGTGATCCGATCCCGGGCATCAAGGCGCGGGCGCAGGCGCTGCAACTGCCGGTGGTGATGGAAATAGTGACCAAACCAGGCGCTGTCGATATCTCCAGCGAGGTCGCCAAGTTGCGTCGGGCCAAGCCTGACTTCGTGATCTTCCACGGCTATGTGCTGGCGCCCATTCCAGAGTTCATCAAGCAGATGCGGGAGTCCGGCATGAGCGCAACCCCGATGGGAACGATCTGGAGCATGGACAAGACGACGGTGGAGGCCATGGGTGCGACCGCGCAGGGTTGGATGGGTGTCATGCCTTACCGCTACAGTTATGACACGAAAGATGCGCCCATGATGCAGTCGATCAAGGAATTTGTTGCCAAGGCCCGCCCCAACATGAACTATGTTCCGCTGTTCTACACCCACACCTGGTTGGTGGGAATGATTTTTGCGGAAGTGATCGAGCGGTGCCTGAAGACGGGCAAAGCATTGACCGGCGTGAACATGAAGGCGGCACTCGAGACCATCAACAACTGGGACACCGGCGGCGTCACCGGATTGCTGGCGTCGCTCAAAGGCCACCAGATTGCATCAGGGCGTGTTTACGCCTACGACAGCGCCAGCAAACAGATGGAGCCCGCCAGTGGATGGATCACCACCGCATGATCGAAGACGGGCACAGTGATTCGACCGGGGTCAAAGCGACTCCGATGCTGGCGCTGGAGAATATCGAGGTCGTCTACCAGCATACGGTGCAGGTGTTGCGCGGTCTGTCGCTCAGCGTCGAGCGCGGCCAGATCGTTGCGCTGCTGGGGAGCAACGGCGCCGGCAAGACCACCACGCTGAAGGCCATTTCCGGGCTGTTACCACTGGAAATCGGCGCGGTTCGAGCGGGCAGCATTCACTACCAGGGCGACAACATTGCCCGCGTTGCACCGCATCTGCTGGCGCGCCGCGGCATTGCCCACGTACGCGAGGGGCGCCATGTCTTTGAGGACCTGACTGTCGAGGAGAACCTGATCGTAGCCGGCAACGCGCTCAACGGACGGGCAGAGCGTCCCAATCCGGGCCTGATCTACGAGTACTTTCCGCGTCTGCAGGATCGCCGCCGGCAGCTTGCTGGTTATCTTTCGGGGGGCGAACAGCAGATGCTGGCGATCGGCAGGGCCTTGCTGGGCCAACCCAAACTGATGCTGCTTGATGAGCCCTCGCTGGGTCTGGCACCGCTGGTGGTGCAGGACATTTTCAAGATCATTGAGCGCATCAACCGGGAACAGGGTGTGGCCATGTTGCTGGTCGAACAGAATGCCATGGCGGCCTTTGACATCGCCCACTACGGCTACATCATGGAGAGCGGCAAGGTTGTGATTGACGGTCCGACCGCCACGCTGATCAAAGACCCGGACGTTCAGCGTTTCTACCTGGGCTATGGCGAAGGCGTGACCGAAATTGCCAGCTTCAGAAACGTCAAGCACTACAAGCGGCGCAAGAGGTGGCTGTCGTGAGTGCCGCCATCGACATCGGCGCTCTGACGCTGCCCCAGCAGTTGCGCCACTGGTCTCGAACCATTCCCGAAAGGGTGGCGCTGCGTCAGAAAGACTTCGGCATCTGGGAGTGCGTGAGCTGGGCCGACTACGAGCGCCAGGCGCGCTGGTTTGGTCTGGGGCTGATCCAGCTTGGCCTGCCGGACAAAGGGCATTGCGCCATCATTTGCGAAAACCGCAAGGAGTGGGTCTTCTCGCAACTGGGTTGCGGTCTGGTCGGGGCGGTCGCCATTGGCGTCTATCCGACCTCACCGGCCGCCGAGGTCGAGTACCTGCTGCGCATGTCCGACGCCAACGTGGTGGTGTGCGAGGACCAGGAGCAACTCGACAAGGTGCTGGAGGTGCGGGCAAGACTGCCCCGACTCAGCCATCTGATCCTGATTGATCCACGCGGCGTTCGTCACTATCAGATCGAAAATTTGATCACTTTCGAAGAACTCCTGGCACGGGGCGCCGGACTGGAACAGCAGCAGGCCGGACTGATCGAGCGTCGACTGGCGCAGCAGAGGATGGACGACACCGCCCTGATGATCTTTACCAGCGGCTCCACCGGACGTCCCAAAGCCGCCATGATCAGCTACGCCAACATCACGGCGATGGCAGCTGGCACCGATGCCATTTACCACTGCACAGCGTCGGATTCCACCGTTTCCTACCTTCCCTTGTGTCATGTGGCAGAACAGATTTACACCGTCTGCCTGCCTTTGCGCTCTGGGGTCGTGGTCAACTTTGCGGAGAGTCTGCGCACGGTGCAGAGCGATCTGCGCGAGATTGGGCCGACCCTGTTTCTGGGCGTGCCCCGCATCTGGGAGAAGTTCCACGCATCGATAGAAATCAAGATCCGGGAAGCCGGCGGTTTGCGCCGGCGTCTCTACGAACGCGCCATGGCCCGCGTCAAACCCTGGGCAGAAACTCCCCGCGAGCAGTGGTCCTGGCAGCAACGCCTGGTGCACCGATTCTGGTACCTGGTGATACTTCGCTCTCTGAACAATTTCATCGGACTGCGCGAATGCCGGATCGCGGTCTCAGGTTCGGCGCCGATCTCGCCCGAAATGCTGCGCTTCTTTCGGGCCCTGGGTGTCTCTATTCGCGAAGGCTACGGCATGACAGAAACCGCCGGACTGGTTACTTTGCAGCGCGGAGCGGACTCAGCCCTCGGAACAGTGGGTTGCGCCCTGCCGGGCATCGAGCTGAAGATTGCGGCTGACGGAGAATTGCTGGTGCGGGGTCGTTCGGTTTTCAAGGGCTATTACGCCAACGAGGCTGCAACCATGGAAGCGATTGACCCCGAAGGCTGGTTGCACACCGGCGATGTGGCGCAGGCGGTGGGGGACGAGGTCCGCATCGTTGATCGCAAGAAGGACATCATGATCACGGCCGGCGGCAAGAACATCACCCCCAGCGAGATCGAGAACGCCCTCAAGTTCAGCCCCTATATCAAGGAAGCGATCATCATTGCGGATCGGCGCCCGTTTGTGGCGAGCCTGCTGCAGATCGATTACGAGACGGTCGGCAAGTGGGCTGAGGAGCAGGGCCTGGCCTACACGCACTTTCGCAGTCTCACGGAAAACAGCCGTGTTCGTGAGCTGGTACAGGCGGAAGTGGACCGCGTCAACGCACGCATGCCGCCGGTACAGCAGGTGCGCAAGTTCTTCCTGCTGGCCAAGGAGCTCGATCACGACGACGGCGAAGTCACAGCCACCATGAAGGTCAAGCGAAAAAGCATTTCCGAAAAGTATGGCGCGGTGATCGAGGGCCTTTACAGCGGTCTTGCAACGACAAAGGAATCCCCATGAATACGATACGTTTTGATGGTCGTGTCGCCGTCATCACCGGTGCCGGCGGCGGCCTGGGTCGGGCACACGCGCTCCTTCTGGCCTCCCGCGGCGCCACTGTGCTTGTCAATGATCTGGGCGGCAGTGTCAGCGGCACCGGAGGCGACACCTCGACCGCGCAAAGCGTTGTTGACGAAATCGAGGCTGCCGGTGGGCAGGCGCTGGCCAACAGAGACGACGTCGCCACGGTGGCGGGCGCGCAAAGCCTGATCGACGCCACGATGGATGCCTTTGGGCGCGTGGACATTCTGATCAACAACGCCGGAATCCTGCGCGACAAGACCCTTTTCAAGATGGATCCGGCCGACTTTGAAGCCGTCGTTCGAGTTCACTTGCTGGGCTCCGCCTGGTGTACTCGCGCTGTGATGCCGTTGATGCAGAAGCAGATGTACGGCCGGATTGTGATGACGACTTCGGCGGCAGGTCTGTATGGCAATTTCGGGCAGAGCAACTATGGCGCTGCCAAGCTCGGCGTGATCGGGTTGATGAACACGCTCAAGCATGAAGCTGCCAAGTTTGGCGTCCTTGTGAACGCGGTGGCCCCGGTGGCACTGACTCGGATGACCGAGGGCATTGCCTTGGGTTCCCTGATGGCGCAGGCAACGCCGGAACGGGTAGCGGCCGGTGTTGCATTTCTGGCATCCGAGGCGTGCCAGGTGAGCGGCCAGATTCTTTCCGCTGGTGGCGGCTACTTCTCGACGGTCCGCATGGTCGAAGGGCTCGGCGTGCATGCCCCGGCGGAAAACGCAAGCCCTGAATTCGTTGCAGCCCATTGGGCGCAGATTTCGGATCACTCGGGAGAGCGCGGCTTTGACAGTGCCAGCGAGGCGCTGTTCACCATCTTCGGCTCGGCCCAGACCTGAACCCCCGCGGCCATGTCAGTCCCCCTGCCGTTTGATCCACAGGCCCTGCTGGAGCGGGCACTGCCAAGCGTGCGACAGCGCTATGAGGCGCGCGACACCATTTTGTATGGCCTGGGCGTGGGTGCGGCGCAGGGAGCAGATGCGTGGGACGAGCGCCACCTGCGATTTGTCTACGAGCAGAACTTGCAGGCGCTGCCGACGCTTTGCGCCATGCTGGGTGATCCGGGTTTCTGGATGCGCGAGCCCGATACCGCCCTGCAGTGGCGCAGCCTGGTGCATGGCGAGCAATCGATGCAATGGCTACGGCCTTTGCCGGCTGCCGCCGAGGTGATTGGACACAACCGGGTGATCCGTGTGCAAGACCGGGGCGAGGGACGGGGCGCCCTGTTCGTGGTGGAACGCGAGATCTGCAGCGCCGCCACCGGCGAGGTGTGGGTACGCTGCCATACCACCGTGATGGCCCGTGGCAATGGTGGCTTCAGCCCGGCCGCTGGCCCCCTGGTGAGCGTCGGCGTCACCCCTGCGCCAGCGGCACCGGCGATGCCCGAGCGCGCGCCAGACCATATCATCATCAGACCAACGTCAACGCAACAATCTCTGCTGTACCGACTCAGTTCCGATCTCAATCCCCTGCATGCGGACCCGGCGGTCGCACGTGCGGCCGGTTTCCCGCGCCCGATCATGCACGGAATGTGTACCCTGGGCATCCTGGGCCTGCTGCTGGTGTGTGATTTCTGCGAATTCGACGGTAGCCGACTCGCGGCTTTGTACGCGCGCTTTACCGCAGCTCTGTATCCCGGTGAAACGCTGCGCTGTGAATTTTGGGAGCAAGGTGATCTTGTTCAGTTCCGCGCCACTTCGATCGAACGCAACACCATCGTGCTGGATCGTGGCTGGGCCCAGGTACGACCTCAGAACAACCCCTCAGGAGAAACACCGGCATGACACAGCACTGCAAAACATCCGGCCCCTTGCACGGCGCAGAGCATCGGGAGTTCAGGGACACCGTGCGCCGTTTCATCGCCGAAGAGATTACGCCGCATCATGCTGAGTGGGAGCGCGTCGGCCAAGTCCCGCGCGCGTTATGGCGGCGAGCCGGCGAGCTTGGACTGCTGTGTCTGACCGTGCCGGAGGCTTACGGTGGTGCCGGGGTCGACTTCAGCTTCAGCGCAATCGTTGTCGAGGAGATGGCTTTCGCCGGAGCCACCGGCCCGCTGTTCTACCTGCACTCGGATATCGTTGCGCCTTATCTGCTGCATCATGGCTCCGAGCAACAAAAGCAGACCTGGCTGCCACGCATGGCGCGTGGCGAGGTGATCGCGGCGATCGGCATGACCGAGCCAGGCGCCGGCAGCGATCTGGCTGCCATCCGCACCCACGCGCGGCGCGAAGAGCAGGCCTGGTGCATCAACGGGCAGAAGATCTTCATTTCGAATGGACAGATTGCAGATCTGGTGCTGCTGGCCGCCAAGACCGACCCGACGCTGGGCGCGCATGGTGTCAGTCTGCTTCTGGTCGAATCTGACCGGCCCGGTTTCAGCCGCGGAAATCGTCTGGAGAAAGTGGGCATGCATGCACAGGACACATCTGAATTGTTTTTCTCGGATGTTCGCGTGCCATTGGAGAATCTGCTGGGCACCGAGGGCAAGGGGTTTGCGCTGATGATGAAGGAACTGCCCCAGGAACGGCTTTTGGTGGCCATTACCGCTGTTGCTGCGATGGAGGCGGCCGTCAACTGGACACTGGAGCACGTCAAACAGCGCCAGGCCTTCGGGGCCAGTCTGTCAGAAAAGCAGACCGTCCGGCACCGCTTGGTGGAGGCGCACGCCAATACCGTTGTGGCACGCAGTTTTCTGGACCACTGCCTGGTGCTTCACCTGGCTGGCGAACTCGACACCGCCACCGCCTCGCTGGCGAAATTCTGGACCACTGAGATGCAGTTCAGCGTGTTGGACAACTGCGTCCAGATGTTTGGAGGTTATGGCTACATGCGCGAGTACCCGATTGCGCGCGCCTGGGCTGACGCGCGCGTGCAGCGCATCTACGGCGGCACCACCGAAATCATGAAGGAGATCGTGGCGCGCGAGCTCTTTCAACGGCAATGAACCGCAGCCTTAATAAGCAAACGATTGTTTGGTATAATTGGCCGAGCCCAATCCAACCATGTCCACGATTCGCAAGCCACATATTGACAGCCGATTGCCCCGGGTACTCGATGAGGCCGCCCGCCTGTTTCGTGCAAAGGGATTCGAAGCCACCTCGGTGCGCGACATCGCACGCGCGGTGGGCATGTTGCCGGGGTCCCTTTACTGCCACTTTGCCACCAAGGAAGAACTGCTGGCGGCGGTCTACCTTAAGGGCGTGGAGCAGATCAGCAATGCGGTGCAAATGGTGATAAAACGACATGACAACCCCTGGGACCGACTCGAAGCAGCCTGCATCGCACACCTTGAATCGATCCTGCATGACGACGACTATGCCCAGGTGGTGATCCGGGTTCGGCCGGCCGACGTCCCGGTGGCAAACCAGAACCTGATTGACTTGCGCAATCGCTATGAAGCCCTGTTCATTGCCTTGATCAAGGCATTGCCTTTGCGCCGCGGTACCGACCGCCAGGCACTTCGCCTGATGCTGATGGGCGCTCTGAACTGGTCGCAAACCTGGTATCGCCCGGAGGGAAAGTTCAACCCACGCGCTATTGCGCATAAATTTGTTGCCCTGCTGCGCCAGGGTCAGGAGGTCAAAGCATGAGTCAAGATGTCATACCCAAGGTGCTGGTCACCAAGATCGGCTTCGATGGCCATGACCGCGGCAGCCGCGTCGTGGCGGCCGGACTGCGCGATGCCGGCATGGAGGTGATCTACACACCACCCTGGCAGGAAATCGCCACCGTGGTGAAACTGGCGCTGGAGGAAGACGTTGACGTCATCGGCATTT
>JBMOJJ010000036.1:0-19272 GCA_049315845.1 Rhodoferax sp. | reverse complement strand
CTGCGGCCGATGCCATGGCCGCAAAACTCCCGCACCACGCTCAGCCCATGACTCTCGGCAAAGGACTGGATCGCGTGACCCACATCACCCAGGTAGGCGCCGGCCCTGACCTTGACGATGCCATGCCACATCGCCTCAAACGTCAGCAGGCACAGGCGCCTGGCGGCGAGCGAAACGTCGCCGACCATGAACATGCGGCTGGAGTCGCCATGCCAGCCGTCCTTGATGACGGTGACATCGATGTTGACGATGTCGCCTTTCTTGAGCGGCTTCTCGTTGGGGATGCCGTGACAGACCTGCTGGTTGATCGAGGTGCAGATGGACTTTGGGTAAGGGTTGTGGCCCGACGGCGCGTAGTTCAGCGGTGCCGAGATCGCGTGCAGCACGCGGGTCGTGTAGTCCTCCGCCAGTTTGTCGAGTTCATCGGTGGTGACGCCGGGCTTCACAAACGGCGTCAGATAGTCCAGCAGTTCAGCCGCCAGGCGACCCGCCACGCGCATGCCGGCGACGCCTTGGGCGTCCTTGTAAGTGATAGTCATGGGGTCGGATTATCCCATCGGGCAGCTAAAATCACCGGCTCCAACCCGCGAGCCCTGCATCCAGGCTATCAAAGTGACCCTGCATATCAATCTTTTCGAGGGCGGCAGCGCTCTGAGTCCCTTTCGCATCCAGCAGCTGTTACCGAAACTGCAAGCCGTTCACCACGGGATCAGCGGCGTGGCCGCGCGCTTTGTGCATCTGGTGAGCACCGAGCAGGCGCCGACGCCACAACTGCTGGCGCAACTGACCGCTCTGCTGAACTACGGCGAACGCTACCAGGGAGCGGCCGACGCGGCGCTGATTGTGGTCACGCCGCGTTTTGGAACCGTCTCGCCCTGGGCCTCCAAGGCGACCGACATTGCCCACAACTGCGGCCTGGCGGTGCGCCGGGTCGAGCGGGTGCTTGAATACCGCATCTCGGTCCGGGACGGATTGCCAGGCACGGCGGCATTGTCCGATTCAGAAATGAAGCAGATCGGTTCGCTGCTGCACGACCGCATGACCGAGAGCGTGATGTTTGATCGCGACAGCGCCTGCGGGCTCTTTGCCGAACTGCCCGCGTCTGCGATGGCCCATGTGGATCTGCTGCACGGCGGCAAGGCCGCGCTGCAACGCGCCAATACCGAGTTTGGGCTGGCGCTTGCGGCCGACGAGATCGACTACCTGATGCAGGCCTTCGCTCAGATGCGGCGCAATCCGACCGATGTCGAGCTGATGATGTTCGCGCAGGCCAACAGTGAGCACTGCCGGCACAAGATCTTCAATGCGGATTTCACGATCGACGGCGTGCGCCAGGACAAGAGCATGTTCGGCATGATCCGTCATACGCACCAGTTGAACCCGCACTATATGCGGGTGGCGTACTCGGACAACGCTTCGGTGATGGAAGGCTCGCCGGTCGAGCGCTTTGCAGCCAGGGCAGCCGCTGGGCCCGGTCTGCTGGACGCGGCCGACTACCGCAGAGAGGCTGCCACCCACCATATCCTGATGAAGGTGGAAACCCATAACCATCCGACCGCCATATCGCCGTTTGCGGGCGCCTCCACCGGCGCTGGCGGCGAGATCCGCGACGAAGGCGCCACCGGGCGCGGCTCCAGACCCAAGGCCGGTCTGGCCGGATTCACCGTATCCGAAATCAATTGGGGTCAGACCCCGATCGACGCGGGCTATGGCAAGCCGGAACATATCGCGACGCCGCTGCAGATCATGCTGGAAGGCCCGCTTGGCGCGGCGGCGTTCAACAACGAGTTCGGTCGCCCCAATCTGCTGGGCTACTTCCGCCAGTACGAGCAGAGCCTGTGCTACTCGGTGATCGACGCCGCGGGCAGGGCCTCGCAAGCGCGGGACCAGCGCGGCTACCACAAGCCGATCATGATTGCCGGTGGCCTGGGCGTGATCGACGCCGGCCAGACGCACAAGCTGGAATTCCCGGCCGGCAGCCTGCTGATCCAGCTCGGCGGCCCAGGCATGCGCATCGGCATGGGGGGCAGCGCCGCCAGTTCGATGGCGACCGGCAGCAACGCGGCCGAACTCGACTTCGATTCGGTCCAGCGCGGCAATCCCGAGATCGAGCGGCGCGCGCAGGAGGTGATCAACCAGTGCTGGCTGATGGGGCAGGGCGGCAACGGACGGGTTGGCAATCCGATCCTGGCGATCCACGATGTGGGCGCCGGCGGTTTGTCCAATGCGTTTCCCGAACTCACCAATGATGCCGGGCGCGGCGCCCGGTTCGACTTGCGCGCGGTTCCGCTGGAAGAGTCGGGCATGGCGCCCAGGGAGATCTGGTGCAACGAGAGCCAGGAGCGCTACGTGCTGGCGATCGCGCCGGACTCGCTGCAGACCTTCAAAGCGCTGTGCGAGCGCGAGCGCTGTCCGTACGCGGTGGTCGGCGTCGCCACCGAGGAACGCGATCTTGTAGTGACCGATGACCATGCAGGCGTGGGGGTGCCCGGTTTCGCCTCGGGGGGCAGCGCAGGACACGCCGTGACAGGCGTGGGGGCCCCAGTCCACATGCCGATGGACGTGCTGCTTGGCAAGCCGCCGAAGATGGAGCGCGACGTCCGCAGCGTGCAGCGGAACTTTGCGCCGCTTGAGCTGACCGGCACCGGTTTGCAGAGCGCCTGCATTGCGGTGCTGGCGCACCCGACGGTCGCATCCAAGCGTTTCCTGATCACCATCGGCGACCGCACCGTGGGCGGCTTGACGCACCGTGACCAGATGGTTGGGCCCTGGCAGGTGCCGGTGGCCGACTGCGCTGTGACGCTGGCCGACTTCAAGGGTTTTGCCGGTGAAGCGATGAGCATGGGCGAGCGCACTCCGCTGGCCACGGTGAATGCGCCGGCCTCCGGACGCATCGCGGTGGGCGAGGCCATCACCAATTTGCTGGCCGCGCCGATCGAACTGGCGCGGGTCAAGTTGTCGGCCAACTGGATGGCGGCCTGCGGCGAGCCGGGTGAAGACGCGGCGCTCTACGCCACGGTGAAGGCGGTCGCGCTCGAACTGTGTCCGGCGCTGGGCATTTCGATACCGGTCGGAAAGGATTCACTTTCCATGCGCACGCAGTGGAAGGATGCACAGGGCGCCAGGAAAGTCACCTCTCCGGTGTCGCTGATCGTGACCGCGTTCGCCACTTTGGCCGACGTGCGCAACACGCTGACACCGCAGCTCGACGCTGGCGTGGACAGCAGTCTTGTGCTGATCGACCTCGGCCGCGGCCGCAACCGGCTGGGCGGCAGCATTCTGGCGCAGACACTGGGCCAGTTGGGCGATCAAGTACCCGACCTGGAGCAGCCGCAGGACCTGGTGAAGCTGGTCCATGCCGTCAACGCGCTGCGCAGTCGGGCGCTGATTCTGTCCTATCACGATCGCAGTGACGGCGGACTTTTTGCCACGGTGTGCGAGATGGCGTTTGCCGGCCATGTGGGCGTTGCGCTCAACCTGGATCTGCTGCTGACCGAAGGTGACGGCATCGGCGACAGCCGCGCCGAGCACGGCGACAGCAAGAACTGGGCGACGCAGGTCGGCGCACGGCGTGAAGAGTTGACGCTGAAGGCCTTGTTTTGCGAGGAACTGGGCGTGGTGATTCAGGTTCGCACGGCGCAGCGCGACGAAGTGATGCGCTTGCTGCGCGAGCACGATCTGAGCAAGTACAGCCACGTGATCGGAACGACACGCCCAGCGCCTGCTGCCAAAGCCGGCGACGCTGGCGAACTCCAGATCTGGCGCGATGCAAGGATGATTTTCAGCGCCAGCCTGCGGGACCTGCATCAGGTCTGGGACAGCACCAGCTGGAATATTTGCAGGCTGCGGGACAACCCGGCCAGCGCCGATGCCGAGCACGCCGGCGCCGGCGACCCGGCGGACCCCGGCTTGCATATCCATGGCGTGCCCGATCAGCCTCCGGGCGCGGCCCTGCTGTTGAGCCGCCCGAAGGTGGCGGTGCTGCGCGAGCAGGGTGTCAACTCCCATATCGAGATGGCCTATGCCTTCTCCGAGGCCGGCTTCGAAGTCTTCGACGTCCACATGACCGACCTGCAGGCGGGGCGGGTCAGTCTGGCCGACTTCAAGGGCGTGGTGGCGTGCGGCGGCTTCAGCTATGGCGACACGCTCGGCGCCGGCATCGGGTGGGCGCGCTCGATCATGTTCAATTCGGCGCTGGCGGATCAGTTCAAGGCTTTTTTTTCCAAGTCCGACACCTTTGGCCTTGGCGTCTGCAACGGCTGCCAGATGTTTGCGGAACTGGCCGACATCATTCCGGGCGCGCAGGACTGGCCGCGCTTCACCGGCAACCAGAGCGAGCGCTTCGAGGCGCGCCTGTCCATGGTCGAGGTGCTGGAGTCGCCCTCGCTGTTCCTGGCCGGCATGGCCGGGCAGCGTCTGCCGATCGCGGTGGCGCATGGCGAGGGTTACGCCAACTTCAAGTACCGGGGCCATGCGGCGCGCGCGATTGCTGCGATGCGCTTTACCGACAACCACGGTGCGGCGACCGAGGCCTATCCGTTCAACCCGAATGGCAGTCCCGGCGGCCTGACGGCGGTGACAACCGCCGACGGCCGCTTCACCGCGATGATGCCGCATCCGGAGCGCGTTTTTCGCAACATCCAGATGAGCTGGACGCGCCTGGACCGCAGCCAGCACAGCCCTTGGATGCGCGTGTGGCACAACGCGCGCCGCTGGGTCGGCTGAAGCGTCAGGAATTGGCTCGCAGGAATTTTGCGATTTCGTCCAGCGCCTGCCGCCCTTCAGGTAAATCGGGGTAAAAGATCTGCCAGACATGGACCATATGACTCCAGGTCTGCAAGGTCACCGGCGAGCCGGCGGAAACGGCCTTGTTGACGTAGCGCCGACTGTCGTCGTACAGCATCTCCGCCTCGCTCGCCTGCACCAGCAGCGGCGGCAAACCGGAAAGATCGCCGAATACCGGGGACACCGCGGGGTTGCTGGGCCGCTTGCGGGTCTGCAGCCAGGAAGCCCAGACCAGCAGTGTCCGGGGTATTTTCGCCAGTGACTTGAACAGAGGTCCCAGCATGGGATCGGTCGGCAGGTTGCTCTTCAGACTCGGGCTGCCCAGCGTTCCGTCGGTGGCCGGCGACAGGGCGACAGCGGCGTTGGGCGCGCGCAAACCCTGGTCCCTCAGCCAGGCGAGCAGCGAGAGCGTCAGGTTGCCGCCTGCGGAGTCGCCGGCCACGAACATCGCGCTGGCCGGTGCAGATCCGTCGGGCCCGTTGTCGAGCAGCCAGCGGTAGGCGCGGCGGCAGTCTTCGATGCCTGCCATGCGCAGGTTCTCGGGCATCAGCCGGTAGTCGATCGCCAGCACGGCGGCATTGGCCATCTCGGAAAACCGGGAGGTCAGGCGCCGGTGACTTTTCGGGCTGCCCATGATGAAGGCGCCACCGTGAATGTAGAGCAGGCGACGCCGGCTGTCGACGTTCGGCGCCTGCACCCATTCGCCCGCCACCCCGTCGACGTTGATCGCCGTGAAGCGCGTGCTCGTGTCGGTGATCGCGAACACGTTGTCCATGTAGTTGCGCAGCAGCGCAATGTGCTGCCTGCGCGGCGTTGCCTTTAGTGTTTGCATGATGCCGTCCAGCGAAGCCACCACTTGCCTGAGTTCCTCGCTGGGCGCCGGCGCGAGGAAGCGGTTCTGCCCGGCCGGCCGGTCGAAGGCGCTCAGGTCGGGCCCGCGCAGGTACAGAACATCGACCAGCCAGATCAGTGCCAGCAGGGCCAGCAGCCCAAAAAGTATCTCGGTCATATCGGTTTCCTGAAGGGGGGAGGTGTCTGCAGCAGCACCGAGTTTTTGAGCTCGCCAACGACATGCATTTCGCACGCCTTGCAATCAAATCTCAGCGTCAGTCTCTCGTTGCCGTTGACGAGTTGCAGGTTTTCGGCCTTGACGCTGCCCTGCACGCCGGTGATGCCCTTGGCCTGCTTCGGACACAGGCTCAGGCTGTAGCGCACGCAGTGCTTGGTGATCATCAGGCTGACCTCGCCCGATTCATGCATCGCCTCCATGGCCGGCGCGATCACCTTGACGCCGTGCCTGGCATAGAAGGCATAGGCCTTGCGGTTGTACACATTGGCCAGGTAGCTGAGACTGCTGTGCGGGTAGGCCGCGGGCGGATCGATCGGCTGGCCGCGCGGCAGCCGCACGCGCGCCTGCGCACGGACCGCCTGCAGCGCCTGCAGCGCGTCGCGGCGCAAAGGATTGAGGACAGAGGTGGGTATGAACCACGGCTGCGAGAAATCCAGTTGCAGGTCGAGCAAAGAATAAATCGTGTTGCCCATTTTGCCGATGTGCTCGCGCAGGCCGCTGCGAAGCGCATCCGCATCCCTGGCCAACTGGCGCCCGGCGGCAGGCAGACCGGCCTGGACGCTGACACTGTGGCCGTCTTCATCGGTCAGCGACAGCTGGAGCGCGTCCGGCGTCTCGGTCAGCTTCGCCCAGACGCCGATGCGCCGCTCGGCCGATTTCCTGTCCAGCGCGCGCACCCAGTCGACGTCTCGGTTGCGATTGACCTGCGTGCCCTTGCGCAGGTCCTGCAAGGCGGCCATCGCGTCCTTTGGAAACACGCGCCAGTGCCTGCCACTGCGCTCGGCCCGGTTGACCGCCAGACCCAGCAGTTCCTTCTGCAGGCTGTAGTAGCACAGCCCGTCACCGTTGTGCAGCACCGCATCGGGCGCGATGGTCTCGAGTTCCACCCAGTTCGGACCGATCTGGGTGACGTGCGCAATCGGCTGGCCCGGGTTCTTCGGCGTATCAAAGGCGCCAATGTCCTGCTGGCGGCCCCGGACGAAATAGTCGGTGAACTCCCGATTGAAATTCTGCCCCGGCTCGGGATCGAAGCTGAAGCTGGTGCTGCCGCTGGACGCCCTGGCCAGCGGCTGGGCGGACTGCTGGCGCTGCTCGATCAGCGCATCAAGCAACTTGCGGTAATGGGCCGTGATGTTCTTCACGTAACCCATGTCCTTGTAGCGGCCCTCGATCTTGAAGCTGCGCACGCCAGCGTCCACCAGGGCCGCCAGGTTGTGGCCCTGGTTGTTGTCCTTCATCGACAGCACATGCCGGTCATGCGCGACGAAGCGTCCCTTGTCGTCGATCACCTGGTAGGGCAGGCGGCAGGCCTGGCTGCATTCGCCGCGATTGGCGCTGCGCCCGCTCTGGGCCTGGCTGATGTAGCACTGGCCGCTGTAGGCGACACAAAGGGCGCCGTGCACGAAGAATTCGAGCGTGCAGTGCGTCTGCTGGCGGATCTCGCTGATTTGCTGCAGCGTCAGCTCGCGCGCCAGAACGATTTGCGACAGCCCCGCGTCCTGCAGAAAGCGCGCCTTCTGCGCGGTCCGGATGTCGCATTGGGTGCTGGCATGCAGCTGAATCGGCGGCAGGTCGATTTCCAGCAGACCCATGTCCTGGATGATCAGCGCATCGACGCCGGCCTCGTACAACTGCCACGCCAGTTTCCGCGCGTGTTCCAGCTCTTCGTCCCGCAAGATGGTGTTCAGGGTGGCAAAGACGCGGCTGTTGAAGCGGTGCGCATGGCGCGCCAGGCGGGCTATCTGCTGCACGCTGTTGTCGGCGCCCGAGCGGGCGCCAAACGAGGGGCCGCCGATGTAGACCGCATCCGCGCCGTGATTGATCGCCTCGATGCCAATGTCGGCGTCACGCGCGGGTGAAAGCAGTTCAAGTTGATGGTCTAGCGATGCCATGCCTGCCATTATCTGCGGCCTGATCGGTTATCGTCTCGCCATGACACCGAAAATCTGCGCCGCCGCGACCCCTCGATTCGAGGCGGTGGATGCGTTGCGCGGAGTGGCCATGCTGTGGATGACCTTCTTTCACTTCAGCTTCGACCTGAACCAGTTTGGCTACATCAGCCAGGATTTCTACCATGCGCCCTTGTGGACCTGGCAACGCACGCTGATCGTCAGCCTGTTTCTGTTTTGTGCCGGTATTGGCCAGGCGATCGCGCTGCAGCAGGGGCAGAGCTGGTCGCGCTTCTGGCGCCGCTGGAGCCAGATCGTCGGCTGCGCCTTGCTGGTCACGGCCAGCTCCTGGTGGATGTATCCGCAAAGCTTCATCTACTTTGGAGTGCTGCATGGCATGGCGGTGCTGCTGATCATCGTGCGCCTGACCGCGCATTGGGCTGGCCGGCTCTGGGTGCTGGGTGCGATCGCCATTGCGGCCAAATTTGCCGCCGCCCTTGCGATCGGGTCATTGGCGCCGGCGCCGATCACCGATGCGCTCAATTCACCCGCGCTGAACTGGCTGGGCCTGATCACACGCCTGCCGGTCACCGAGGACTATGTGCCGCTGCTGCCATGGCTGGGCCTGATCTGGTGGGGCGCGGCTGCTGGCCACTGGCTGACCGGCGGCGGTGTGCTGCAGCTGACGCGAGCACTGCCGGCTGCGCTCAGGCCGCTGGCCGTCATCGGCCGCTGGAGCCTGAGCTATTACATGCTGCACCAGCCGGTGATGATTGGCGTTTTGATGGCGCTGGCCTGGTCCTCAAAATAGAAACGCGGCCTTAGCCGCGTTGCTTGCGGGATCGACTGGCAGGCTACTCGACTTTTGCCTTGGCGCGCAGTTCTTCCTGGTACTTGGACATCTTCTGCTGCGTCAGCTGTTGCGCCACCTGCGCCTTGACGTCGTCGAACTTGGGCAGCTGTGCATCGCGAATGTCATCGACCCGGATGATGTGATAGCCAAACTGGGTCTTCACCGGCGTCTCGGTCATCTTTCCCTTGGCCAGCTTGCTCAGGGCTTCGGAGAACTCGGCCACGTAATTGCCTGCATTGGCCCAGTCCAGATCGCCACCTTTGGCGGCAGAGCCCGGATCCTTGGAGGATTTCTTTGCGATGTCTTCGAACTTGCCGCCCTTTTTCAGCTGGACGATGATGGCCTTGGCCTGGTCTTCTGTTTCCACCAGGATATGCCGCGCGCGGTACTCCTTGCCGCTGTTGGCGGCGACGAACTTGTCGTACTCGGCCTGCACTTCCTGATCGCTGACCGGATTGGCTTTCTGGTAATTGCCGAAAAGCTCGCGGATCAGCAGCGTCTGGCGTGCCAGCTCCATCTGAACCCTGAAGTCGTCGGTCGTGTCAAGTCCCTGTTTCTGGGCTTCCTGGATGAAGATCTCGCGCGCGATCACCTCGTCCTTCAGCTGGTTCTGCATCTCAGGCGTGACCGGGCGGCCGCTGCGGGCAATCTGCTGCGCCAGCGTGTCCAGCCTCGACGTCGGGACCGCCTTGCCATTGACGATGGCCAAGTTTTGAGCCGATGCAAACTGCACCGAAGTGCCGAGTACGACGACCGTCGCCAGTGCGGAGATAAATTTCAATTTCATTCGTATGTCCTGGATAACAAGCTGAGGCTTGGATGCTTCAAATGGGGTTCAAGCTGAGGGGGGTCGGGCTTCAATCGCCAGCGCGTGCAAGCCCTGGTCCATGAAATCTTGGAGCGCATCATACACAAGGCGGTGCCTTAGCACGGCCGGCAGCCCGGTAAATCTGTGTGAAGTGATGCGGATCCGGAAATGGCTGCCAAAACCGCTGCCGTTGGCGCCGGCATGGCCCTTGTGCAGGAAGCTCTCGTCGATCACTTCCAGCACAGTGGGCTGCAGCCTCTCGCGCAGGCGCTGCTCGATGCTCTGGGCGGTCGGTGCTGAGGAAACGCAGTCGCTGGTCATGGCGGGTTCAGTTCTTCGGTTGATCCGATTTCAGGTAGGGCGCAATATAGAAACCCTGGCCAATGATGAAAGCCAGGGGGAAGATGTAGCCCCAGAGCTTGAAGTCGACCCATGCCTCGGTGCTGTAGTAGGCAGCGACGTAGCCGTTGAGCACCGACATGAAGGCGCTGTAGGCGACCCAGACCAGGTTCAGCCGCATCCAGATCGGATCGGGCAGCTCGAGCTGGCTGCCCAGCATCATCTTGAGGAAATTCTTCTTGTAGACCCAGACTGCAATGGCCAGCGCAATCGCCATGGCGGCGTAAAGAACGGTCGGTTTCCACTTGATGAAGCGCTCGTCATGCAATATCAGCGTCAGGCTGCCAAAAACCAGAATCAGCACCAGCGTGACCCTGTGCATCATCTGCAGTTTGCGGTCGAGCGCGTAGATCAGACCCATCTGGACCAGCGTGGCGACCATCAGCACGCCGGTGCCGACGTAGATGTCGTAGAGCTTGTAGCTGCCGAAAAACAGCAGGATGGGAAAAAAATCGATCAGTATTTTCATTTGGGACTGAAGTTTAACGATGCCGAGTTCATGCAGTAGCGCAGCCCGGTGGGCGCCGGACCATCCTCGAACACGTGGCCCAGATGCGCACCGCAGTCGGCGCACAGCACCTCGGTACGTTTCATCCAGAGTGAATTGTCCACCTTTGTCGCCAGCGCCGTTTCATCGATGGCCTGGAAATAACTGGGCCAGCCGCAGCCCGAATCAAATTTGGCGCCGGAATCGAACAGCGGCTTCTCGCAGCAAACGCAGCGGTAGACGCCAGTGGCCCGGTTGCCCTCCAGTTTGCCGCTGAACGCCCGTTCAGTGGCCGCATGTCGGGTCACCTCGAAGGCCTGCGGCTCCGCGCCTTTGGCCTTCAAATGGGCTTTCCACTCCTCGTCGGTCTTTTCAATCTTGTAAGTCATGGCGGTGCCTCAGGAACTGCAGCTGATCTCGATGCTCTGCGCCCAGTCGGGCGGAAAAGCGGCGTATTCTTCATGCTCTGGATGCTCGCCGAACGGCGACTCAAGCACCGTCAGCAGGCTCGCGACCATCGCGAAGTCCTTCATTCTTGCACGCTGGATCGCCATTTCCGCCAGATGGTTGCGCAGCACAAACTTGGGGTTGGCGCTGAACATCCGCTCGGCGGCCAGACTGGCATGGTCGGCGGAACGTCGCTTCTCGTAGCGCTGCCACCAAAGTTCAAAGCGCGGGCGGTCCAGAAACAGGTCCTGCGCCGGGGCGGCACTGCCCCGAGCCACGGCGTGGCTCAGGCGTCGCCAGAAGATCGTGTAGTCGACCTGTTCGCCGGCCAGCAGTTGCAGCAGGTCTTCGATCAACGCCAGGTCGCCCGCGGCTGCGGCAGCGTCGGTGTCCAGCAGGCCGAGCTTGGCGCGCATTCGATCGCCAAACTGTTCGGGAAACACGGTCTTGAACGATTCCAGCGCCTGCAGCGCCAAGTCCTGCTGCTCGATCAGCGGCATCAGCGCCTGGGCCAGACAAAACAGGTTCCAGTAGGCGATCCGGGGCTGCCTGTCAAACGCGTAACGGCCCTGATTGTCGGAATGATTGCAGACATGACCGGGCCGGTAGCCGTCGAGGAACTGAAACGGGCCGTAGTCGATCGTCAAGCCCAGAATGCTCATGTTGTCGGTATTCATCACGCCGTGGCAAAAGCCTGCAGCCTGCCATCGCGCGACCATGCCGGCGGTGCGCTCGCTGACCGCCTCCAGCAGGGCCGCATAGGCGTTGCCCGCGAACTTGCCGACGGCGCGACACCCGGGGTAGTGCCGGTCGATCACGTAATCGGCCAGCGTCTTGAGCTGCGCCAGCTGAGCGCGGCTGGAAAAATGCTCAAAATGGCCAAAACGCACAAAACTTGGCGCCAGCCGCGTCAGCACCGCGGCGGTCTCGGTGATCTCGCGGTAGACCGGGACGTCCGCGCCGGTCACGCACAGCGCGCGCGTGCTGGGAATACCCAGTCCGTGCATGGCCTCGCTGCAAAGGAACTCGCGGATGCTGGAGCGCAGCACGGCCCGGCCGTCGGCCATCCGTGAATAGGGGGTCAACCCTGCGCCCTTGAGCTGCAGTTCCAGCCCGGCCGCGGTTTCGCCCAGCAGAATGGCCCGACCATCACCGAGCTGACCGGCCCAGACGCCGAATTGATGTCCGCTGTAGACGCTGGCAAGCGGCTGCGTGCCGGCGATGGCGCGGTTTCCGCTGAGGGCTTGCAGCAACTCCGCCGACGCCAGCCACGATTCCTCCAGGCCGAGTTCGCGCGCCATCGAGCGGCTGCTACCGACCCAGTAGGGCGATGCCAGCGGCTGCGGAGCGACGCGGGTGAAGAAATCCTCGCCGAGCGCGCTGAAGCTGTTGCGCCAGCTCAATCCCAGATCAAGCTCGCTGTGATGTTCTGTTGCCATGCTCATGCGCCGATTGTCCCGCGCCGCGCCCGCACCCGTGCTGCGCAGGGTTATCCGCAAACCGCAGTAACATCGACAGGCTTGTCGGGGAGTACAGCCAGTTCGCTGCGGGCGACGGCGGGCTCTCCCGCACGGTTCAAATCCACTATTTTGAGGAGTTCGTTCATGCTTGGGTTGATGCAAAACCACCAGTTGCTGATTTCGTCCCTGATCGACTTTGCCGAGCGCCATCACGGCGAGGGCGAGGTCGTCTCGCGCCGGGTGGAAGGCGATATTCACCGCTACACCTATCGGGAAGTCGCCGCGCGCTCGCGTCAGGTCGCCAACGCACTGGACGCGATGAAGCTGCAATTCAGCGAGCGGGTGGCGACGCTGGCCTGGAACGGCTATCGGCACCTGGAGCTGTATTTTGGTGTCAGCGGCACCGGCCGCGTGCTGCACACGCTCAATCCGCGCCTGCATCCGGACCAGATCAGCTGGATCACCAACCACGCCGAGGATTCGGTGCTGTGCTTTGACATGAGTTTCCTGCCTATCGTCAAAGCAATCCACAGCCGCTGCAGCACCGTCAGGCATTATGTGGCACTGTGCGATGCCGACAAATTGCCCACCGACAGCGGCATTCCCGGCCTGATCAGCTACGAGGCCTGGATCGGCGCGCAGTCGAGCGACTACAAATGGCCCTCCTTTGACGAGAACTCGGCCAGCAGCATGTGCTACACCAGCGGCACGACGGGCAACCCGAAGGCAGCTTTGTACAGCCATCGTTCAACCGTGTTGCACGCGTTTGCCGGCGCTTTGCCGGACGCCATGGCGATGAGCGCGCGGGAATGCATTCTGCCGGTGGTACCGATGTTCCACGTCAATGCCTGGGGCATACCTTATGGTGCAGCCATGACCGGCGCCAAGCTGGTGTTCCCCGGACCCGCGATGGACGGCAAGTCGATTTTCGAGTTGATCGAAAGCGAAAAGGTATCGTTTGCAGCGGGCGTGCCAACGGTCTGGCAAATGATGCTGGGCCACATGCAGGCTGGCGGCTTGCGCTTCTCGACCCTGAAGCGCACCGTGATCGGTGGCTCCGCCTGCCCGCCGGCCATGATTACGGCCTTCAACGATCTGTACGGCGTGGAGGTACTGCATGCCTGGGGCATGACGGAGATGTCGCCGCTGGGAACCGTTTGCACCCTCAAGAACAAACACCTGCCGATGAGTTCCGACGAGAAGATGAACGTTCGGCTGAAACAGGGACGCGGCGTTTTTGGCGTCGACATGAAAATTGTCGATGGCAATGGCCGCGAACTGCCCTGGGACGGCAAGACCTACGGCGACCTGCTGGTCAAGGGACCGTGGATCATCAGCGACTATTTCAAGGGCGAGGGTGGTTCGCCGCTGGTGGACGGCTGGTTTCCGACCGGCGACGTCGCCACCATCGATGCCGACGGCTACATGCAGATCACCGATCGCAGCAAGGACGTTATCAAGTCGGGCGGCGAATGGATCAGTTCGATCGACATCGAGAACATCGCGATGGCGCATCCGGCCGTGGCGATGGCTGCCTGCATCGGCATGAAGCATCCGAAGTGGGACGAGCGACCCATCATTGCCGTTGTCAAGAAAGCGGGCGCCGAGCTGACGGCCAAGGAACTGATCGCGTTCTACGAAGGCAAGACGGCCAAGTGGCAGATTCCCGACGATGTGGTGTTTGTCGACGCGATTCCGCTCGGAGGCACCGGCAAGATGCAGAAGACCAAGCTGCGCGAGTTGCTGAAGGACTACAGGCTGCCGGACGCCTGATCGCATCCGGACGGCGCTGCATGTCGCATGGGTGATTCGCCATAGTGGAAAACCCTCGTGGTGCAGCGCACAATTGCTTGTACGCTGCGCGGGTGTTGCATGATTGAAACTCAGGAGATTCCTAAATGAAATTTGCGTTGAAACTTATAGCCGCTGCTTCCGCAGCCTTGTGCGTCAGCGGCGCCTTCGCCCAGAAGGGCGAGGTCGTCAAGATTGTCCGGATCGATCCCCTGACCGGCCTGCTCGGACCGGTCGGCGTCAGCCAGCTCAAGGGCTACCAGTTCTTTGCCGAGAAGTTCAGCGGTCTGCCGGTCGCGGGCAACCCCGGACAGCCCGGCAACGCGGCCGGCGTGAAATTTGAAATCACCGGCATCGACAACAAGCTCAGTCCGGCGGAAAGCCTGAACGCCCTGAAGGCGGCGATCGACCAGGGTGTGCGCTACGTCATCCAGGGCAATGGCTCGTCGGTGGCGCTGGCGCTGGTGGACGCCGTCAACAAGCACAACGAACGCAACCCCGGCAAGGAAGTGCTGTACCTGAACGATTCCGCTGTGGACCCCGACCTGACCAACAGCAAGTGCAGTTTCTGGCACTTCAGGTTTGATGCCGATACCTCGATGAAGATGGAAGCGATGTCGAGCTTCATGGCCGACCAGAAGGACATCAAGAAAGTCTACATCCTCGGCCAGAACTATTCGCATGGCGTGCAGGTGGCCAAGTACACCAAGGAATCTCTTGCGCGCAAGCGTCCCGACATCCAGATCGTCGGCGAAGATCTGCACCCGCTGGCCCAGACGCGCGACTTTGCACCCTACATCGCCAAGATCAAGGCCACAGGCGCCGACACCGTGGTAACCGGCAACTGGGGCTCTGACCTGTCCCTGCTGGTGAAGGCCGCAAACGAAGGCGGCTACACCGGCAAGTTCTTCACTTACTACACCGGCGTCACCGGCACTCCGACAGCCCTGGGCCAGAATGGCGGCGGTCGGGTCTACCAGATCGCCTACAGCCACTACAACATGGGCGGGCAGATGACCAAGTGGCAGAACGAGTTCAAGGCGAAATACAACGACGACTTCTACACCGGCTCCACGATCCGCATTTACGAGACCCTGGGCGCAGCGATCGCCAAGGCCAAATCGACCGACCCGGTCAAGGTCGCGATGGCGCTGGAAGGCCTGAAGGTCCAGAGCTTCAACGGCGAAGTGGAGATCCGCAAGGCGGACCACCAGTTGCAGCAGCCGCTCTACATGACGGTGTGGGAGAAGGCCAGCGCCAAGTATCCCTACAGTCCGGAAAACACCGGCATGACGCTGGCGCCCCTGAAGGAATACCCGAACTACGTTTCGAGCACGCCGACCAGCTGCCAGATGAAGCGCCCTTCATAGTCCGAGCGTGACGCTGGAGCCCGAACGGACGCACCGTATCGGGCTCTTTTATTTTTTTCGGGTTAGGAAGGACTGTAGGAATGGAGTTTTTCATCATCTCCATGCTCAACGGCTTGAGCTACGGCCTGCTGTTGTTCATGTTGAGTTCGGGACTGACGCTGATTTTCAGCATGATGGGGGTGCTGAATTTTGCCCACGCGTCCTTCTATATGCTGGGGGCCTACGTCGGCTACACCGTATCGCGTCTGGTCGGGTTCTGGCCCTCGCTGCTGATTGCTCCGCTGGTGGTTGGCGCCATGGGGGCGCTGTTCGAGCGCTTCTTTCTGCGCAAGGTTCACAAGTTCGGCCATGTGGCCGAACTGCTGATCACCTTTGGCCTGTCGTATGTCATTTTCGAATTGGTGCAGCTTGTCTGGGGCCGCATCGCCCTCGACTTTCGTCCGCCTGAACCGCTGCAGGGGCCGGCATTCACGCTGATCAATCATTCGCTCAAGGGACTTAGCGTGCTGTGGGGCGCGGCTCCGGCGGAACTCTGCAGCGCCGCCGATGCAACGATCCGCGTCGTGTGTTCGCCGTTCCCCGCCACGCGGGGTTTCATGATGCTGGTGGCGATGATCATGCTGGTGTCGGTCTGGCTGCTGCTCACGCGCACGCGCGTCGGGCTGGTGATCCAGGCCGCGCTAACCCATCCGGAGACGGTCGAGGCGCTGGGCCACAACGTGCCGATGGTCTTCATGATGGTGTTCGGGGCCGGCGCGGCGCTGGCCGGGCTGGCCGGCGTGATCGGTGGCAGCACCTTCCTGACCGAACCGTCGATGGCGGCCACTGTGGGCTCCGTCATTTTTGTTGTGGTTGTGGTCGGCGGCATGGGCTCGCTGTCCGGCGCTTTTCTGGCGTCCGTGCTGATCGGCGTGATCCAGACCTTCGCGGTCGCGTTCGACTATTCACTGGCCACGATGGCGTCGCAACTCGGCTTGCAGTTGGGCGCCGGCGTGCTGGGCAATTCCTTTGTCAAGCTGACCCTGTCGCAGGTTGCGCCAATACTTCCGTACCTGTTTCTGGTGCTGATTCTGATTTTCAGGCCGAAGGGCCTGCTGGGCACCCGGGAGGACTGAGTCTTGAGCACTACCTACAAATTCACGCCGCTCAATGTCGGTCGCTGGCTGATCTGGAGCCTGTTCGCACTGGTGCTGGCGGTGGTGCCGCTGGTTTTCACCAGCAGCCTGTCGATCACCATTCTGTCCCAGATGGGCATCGCGATCATCGCCTGCCTGTCTTTCAACATGTTGCTGGGGCAGGGCGGCATGCTCAGTTTCGGGCATGCCGTCTACACCGGCCTCGGATCTTTCCTGACCATGCATGCGCTCAACAGCATTGCCGATGGTTCACTGCCTTTGCCAGTGTTCACGCTGCCGCTGATCGGCGGCGTGGCCGGTCTGGGCTTTGCAGTCCTGTTCGGCTATGTGACGACGCGCAAGTCCGGCACCACCTTCGCGATGATCACGATGGGCCTTGGCGAGCTTGTGTACGCGATGTCGAACATGATTCCCGAGTTCTTTGGCGGCGAGGGCGGCGTATCAGGCAATCGCGTGATCGGCAAGCCCTTCATGGGGATCAGCTTCGGGCCTCCGATTCAGGTCTACTACCTGATCGCGATCTACACCTTCCTCGCCGTTGCGGCCATGTTTGCCTTCACCCGCACACCGCTGGGGCGCATGCTCAACGCCGTGCGCGACAACCCCGAGCGGGTCGAATTCGTAGGCTATAACACGCAGCGGATCCGCTACACCGCGTTCATCATCGCCGGCTTCTTCGCCGGTATTTCCGGTGGACTGGCCGCCCTGAATTTCGAGATCGTCACCGCCGAAGTGGTGGGGGCAGGGCGCTCCGGCGCCTATCTGCTGTTCACTTTCCTGGGTGGTGCGACGTTCTATTTTGGTCCCATCATCGGCGCCGTGCTGATGGTTCTGGCCTTCGTCCTGTTCAGCGAATTCACCAAGGCCTGGCTGCTTTACCTCGGCCTTATCTTCCTGTTCATGGTGATGTACGCGCCGGGCGGCATCGCCAGCCTGCTGATGATGAACCTGCGGATCGCCTCTTATGGCCGCTTGCGCGAACTGTGGGTCAGCTACATGGCGCTGGCCCTGACCTCGGTGCTGGCGCTGATAGGCGCGGCCGGCATGGTTGAAATGGTCTATCACCTGCAACTCGGCGGTGCCCAGGGCAACGCGGTTCAGTTCATGGGCATTGCGCTGGACGCGGCGGGGCTGGACAGCTGGTTCGGCTGCGCCTTCGTCGTGCTGACCGGCGCCGGCCTGTTTGAGCTCTGCCGGCGCCAGTTCAGTCTTGAATGGGGACGGATTCAGGAAGACATAGAAAAGGAAATCAAGCGGAGGGCTGCGCTATGACCTACGCCCTTGAATTGAAGGACTTGCGCAAGAGCTTCGGCAGGACCGAAATCATCCGCGGCATCGACCTCGCGATCCCGACCGGAGAGCGGGTCGGCATCATCGGCCCGAACGGCGCCGGCAAGTCGACATTGTTCAACCTGATCAGCGGCCGCTTCGAGCCCAGCAGCGGCGAAGTGCTGCTCGACGGTCAGCGCATCAGCGGCAAGAAGCCGTTCGAGATCAACCGCATGGGCCTCTCGCGCAGTTTCCAGATCACCAATATTTTCCCCAAGCTCAGCGTGTTCGAAAATCTGCGCTGCGGTGTGCTGTGGAGCCTGGGCTATCGATACAGCTTCCTGAAGTTCCTGGCCGACCTGACCGATGCCAACGACCGGACCGATGAGTTGATGGAAATGGTCAAGCTCGACAAGAAGCATGATGTGCTGGCCATGAACCTGACCTACGCCGAACAGCGGGCGCTTGAGATCGGGATCACGATCGCCGGTGGTGCCCATGTGATCCTGCTGGACGAACCAACGGCCGGCATGAGCAAGTCCGAGACCAGCCGTTTCATCAAGCTGATCAAGGACGTGACGGTCGGCAAGACGCTGCTGACGGTCGAGCACGACATGGGCGTGGTGTTCGGACTGGCCGACAAGATCGCGGTCGTCGTGTACGGTGAGCTGCTGGCCTACGACACGCCGGAGGCGGTGCGCGCCGACGCGCGGGTTCAGGAGGCCTATCTGGGTTCCTCGGTCGCGGACTCGCAGGCTGGAGGTCACGCATGAGCATGCTGAAAATCGAGAACCTGCACGCCTTCTATGGCAAGAGCCATGTCCTGCACGGCGTTCACTTTGAGGTCCGCCAGGGCGAGATCACCGCGCTGCTGGGGCGCAACGGGTCGGGCCGCTCCACCACCGCCAAGGCGATCATGGGGCTGGTCGACGCGCAGGGCTCGCTGCACTGGAAGGGGCAGGAGATCCTGGGCAAGCGCACCTACGAGATTGCCCATCTGGGGATAGGCTACGTGCCCGAGAGCCGGGATATCTTTCCGACGCTGACGGTCGAGCAGAATCTGTACCTGGGGCAAAAGAGCGCCAGCAAGACCGGGCGCTGGTCGCTCGACGACATGTACCAGATGTTTCCGCGCCTGAAGGAGCGTCAGCACATGCTGGCGGGCGTGATGTCCGGGGGCGAGCAGCAGATGCTGACGCTGTGCCGCACGCTGATGGGAGATCCGGACCTGATCATCATCGACGAGCCGACCGAGGGCCTGGCTCCGAAGATTGTCGAACTGGTGGCGCAGTACCTGAAGGAATTGAAGAAGCGCGGCATCTCGGTGCTGCTGATCGAGCAGAAGCTGACGATTGCGATGGACATATCGGACCACTGCATGGTGATGGGCCACGGCAGCATCGTGTTCTCCGGGACGCCCGAGGGACTGCGCAAGGACAGCTACATCCGCAAGGAATGGCTGGAGGTTTGAAGGCCTTGTCTCTCCCGTGACAAAACCGGTTTCGTCGC
>JBMOJJ010000035.1:0-19355 GCA_049315845.1 Rhodoferax sp. | reverse complement strand
CAGAACCGAGAGCAAAAAATTGATTCCAACCGCGCGCGCCTGAGCAACCGCCAGACAAGCCAAGCAAAGCGCAAGCAACCCTGCAAGCAGCCGCAGCGCTGGCGAGTGAGCAGCCCAACTGGCGACGCCGCGGTGCAGAACCCAGGACCCCGCCAACACCCAAGATGCCCCCGCAAAAACCCACAACCAGGTCAGTTTCTGCTCCAGCATGCCAAGCCACCAGGATCCGGCGCAGAGAAGGACACAGGCGACGCCGGCGATAACCGACATCGGCTGACCATAACCATTAAGACGGCCCCACTCCCAGGCGCCAGCAGCGATCAACACAAGGGTCACCGAACAAAACGGCGCCGCGGAGCCATAGAACAAGGCTGGCAGCAGGATCGACAGCAGCACGATTGCCGTGATAACACGCTGTTTCAGCATCGTTCTTCCCTACGTCCGAACGGACGCGCAAGGCTGTTCGACAATTTGATCTGATGTCTTGCCAAATCTTCTTTCACGTTGCCCAAATGACTCGATGGCCAGATCCAGTTCCGCCTCATCGAATTCGGGCCAAAGGCGCTCACTGAAATAGAACTCCGAATAAGCTGATTGCCAAAGCAGAAAGTTGCTGATGCGCTGTTCGCCTCCGGTGCGGATGACCAGATCGGGATCAGCAACATGCGCCATGGCCATGGCATCGCCAAGCGCAACTTCCGTGATCTGCTTGCCCTGTGCAGCCAGTTTTGAAGCGGCCTGAACAATGTCCCAGCGCCCGCCGTAATTGAAACAGATGTTCAGGATCAGACGCGAATTGGAGGCGGTGAGCGATTCGGCATCTTCGATGCCGGCGACCAGCTTCGGCGACAGGCCGACCCGGTCTCCCACAAAATGCAGTTGCACACCATCCGCTCTGAGCAGCGGAACTTCCCTGGCCAAGGCCATCGAAAAAAGTGTCATCAGGCCAGTCACCTCTTCGACCGGCCGACGCCAATTTTCTGAAGAAAACGCAAAAACGGTCAGAACCTTGACACCCCGTTCGGCGCACGCCTTGACACAGCGGCGAAGCGAGCCCACTCCCTGCTTGTGACCAGCCACCCGCGGCAGGCAACGCCTTGACGCCCAGCGCCCGTTCCCATCCATGACGATTGCGATGTGCTGAGGAACCTGGTTCATGGCAAAGGCAGCAACTACACCGCCATGAGGTCTTGCTCTTTTGCCGCAACAAGCCTGTCGATCTCGATAACATGCCGATCGGTTACCTTCTGGATTTCCGCCTCGGAGCGCTTCTGGTCGTCTTCGGACGCAAGCTTGTCTTTTACCGCCTTCTTGACCGATTCATTGGCGTCGCGCCGCAAGTTTCGTACTGCAATCTTTGCCGCTTCACCTTCGTGCCTGACAACTTTGGTAAGTTCCTTGCGCCGCTCTTCCGACATGGCAGGCATCGGGACACGAATCAGGTCCCCCATAGACGAAGGATTCAGCCCCAGATCACTGTCACGGATCGCTTTTTCAATCTTCGCGCCCATTCCTTTTTCCCAGGGCTGGACGCTGATCGTACGGGCATCAAGCAAGGACACATTGGCCAACTGCCCAATCGGCAACATGGCCCCGTAATAATCCACGTGGACTGCATCCAGCAGTGCTGGATTGGCTCGCCCTGTTCGGATCTTGCTCAGATTGTTCTTGAAAGCACCGATGGATTGATCCATCTTGGCTTCGACTGTCTGTCTTATCTCGGAAATCGGCACGTTCTTCTCCTTGCTTGACATTTCGCCCGGCGCCCACTGCGGGAGACAATTTTGACACAGTCAGGCATAAACCAGCGTACCCTCGTCTTCTCCCATGACCACGCGCTTGAGAGCGCCATGTTTAAAAATCGAGAAGACCTTGACAGGCAGTTTTTGATCCCGACACAAGGCAAACGCGGTCGCATCCATGATGCCCAGGTTTCGAGACATCGCCTCGTCAAAAGTGATCTTGCTGTAGCGGACCGCAAGCGGGTCCTTTTTGGGATCCGCCGTGTAGACGCCATCAACCTTGGTTGCCTTCAGCACGATTTCGGCCCCCACCTCGGCGCCGCGCAATGCGGCCGCCGTGTCGGTCGTGAAGAAGGGATTGCCAGTTCCGGCCGCAAAGATGACGACCTTCCCCTCTTCGAGGTATTGCAGGGCCTTCGGTCTGACGTAGGGCTCAACCACCTGCTCAATGGCGATCGCCGACATCACCCGCGCAACCAGTCCGGCCTTGTTCATCGTGTCGCCGAGCGCCAGCGCATTCATGACCGTGGCCAGCATGCCCATGTAGTCGGCCGTCGCCCGGTCCATGCCGACCGAGCCGCCAGCGACGCCCCGGAAGATGTTGCCGCCACCAATCACCACCGCCACTTCCACGCCCAGACGCGTCACCTCGGCCACTTCTTCGACCATCCGCACAATGGTGTTGCGGTTGATCCCGAACTGGTCATCACCCATCAATGCTTCGCCCGACAGCTTGAGCAAAATTCGCTTGTAGGCCGGTTTCGCGGTGAGCATATGAATCCTTAGGTTAAGACGTTGGTTGAGAAACTGAACCCCCTGCAGACGGCTTGCTGGTCGTCAATTCGATTGCTTGGCAGCGGCCACCTGTGCCGCGACCTCTGCTGCAAAGTCGTCCACTCTCTTCTCGATACCCTCACCGACAACGTAAAGGGCAAAGGTCTTGACCACTGTACCGGTCGCCTTGAGCATCTGCTCGACGGTCTGCTTGTCATTCTTCACAAAAGTCTGGTTGAACAGTGACACTTCCTTCAGGAATTTCTGCACGCTGCCCTCGATCCGCTTGGTCACAATCTCGGCCGACTGGACCGGCTTGCCCGCCGCAGTCGCAACCGACGCATCTTCAGCCGCCTTGGCCGCGGCAACCGATCTCTCCCTGGCAACCAGTTCGGCAGGCACATCAGCGCTGGACAGGGCGACCGGCTTCATCGCGGCAACATGCATTGCCACATCCTTGGCGGCAAGCTCGTCGCCTTCGAATTCCACCACAACGCCAATGCGCGTTCCGTGCAGGTAGCAAGCCAACTTGTCGCCGCCAGAAAAACGCTTGTAACGGCGAAAACTCATGTTCTCGCCAATCTTGCCGATCAGGCCCTTGCGCACGTCTTCCAGGGTCGGGCCAAAGCCGTCCTGAGCATACGGCAGCGCACCCAGAGCCGCGATGTCGGCCGGGTTGTGCTTCGCAACCAATTCCGCCGCTGCGTTGGCGAGAGCCAGAAAGCTGTCGTTCTTGGTCACAAAGTCGGTTTCGCAATTGACCTCAAGCAACGCGCCCAGACCACCGTCAATGTACCGTGTGATCACACCCTCGGCTGTAATGCGGCTCGCCGCCTTGCCGGCCTTGCTGCCGAGTTTGACGCGCAACAGTTCTTCTGCCTTGGACATGTCGCCCTGCGCCTCGGTCAATGCGCGCTTGCACTCCATCATGGGCGCATCGGTCTTTCCACGCAGTTCAGCAACCATGCTTGCGGTTATTGCAGTCATCTTGATTCTCCGTACTCAATTCAGTAAATGTAAAACGCGACTAAAAAAAAGGGGCACCAGAGCCCCCTTCCTTGGGGAATGCGACAACTCACGCGGCAGTCTCATCCACTTCAACAAATTCATCTGCCGTCTCGGACGCGATCGCCTTGACCACGTCATCGACCATATTGGTCCGGCCCTCGATGATCGCATCGGCAATTCCGCGCGCGTACAGAACCACCGCCTTGGAAGAATCATCATTGCCCGGTATCACGTAGTCGATTCCCTCAGGCGAGTGATTGGTATCGACCACCGCAATCAGGGGAATACCTAGTTTCTTCGCTTCGGCGACCGCTATCTTGTGAAAACCAACGTCAATCACAAAGATCGCATCCGGCAGCACCGACATGTCCTGAATGCCGCCGATGTCTCTTTCCAGCTTGGCGAGTTCGCGGGCAAACATCAGCTGCTCTTTCTTGCTCAGGCTGTCCAGCCCGGCTTCCTGCTGGACCTTCATATCCTTGAGGCGCTTGATGGATGTCTTGACCGTCTTGAAGTTGGTCAGCATGCCACCGAGCCAACGCTGGTCCACGAACGGGACGCCGGCGCGCCGGGCTTCCTCGGCCACCGTTTCGCGCGCCTGGCGCTTGGTGCCGACCATCAACACCGTGCCGCGCTTGGCAGAGATCTGCCGCACGAACTTGGCAGCGTCCTGGAACATCGGCAATGATTTTTCCAGGTTGATGATGTGAATCTTGTTGCGATGGCCGAAGATGAAGGGGGCCATCTTGGGGTTCCAGAAGCGGGTTTGGTGTCCGAAATGGACACCAGCCTCAAGCATTTCGCGCATGGTAACTGACATGTTCAACTCCAAAGGTTAGGTCTAAAATCCAGTTCGTTTCGCAATTTCGAAGGCACTATCAGGCTTACCTTCAACAATCGCAACACCTTGATAAACTGGTTTGCTGATTTGCTCTCCCGGCGGTCAACTGACCGCTCGGCAAAACCTGTAGATATTAGCACAGACCGGCCCATTCTTCTCATGTTCTCAGACCTACACACGACACTGCAGCGAATGCGCAGCGGCCAGACCGATCCGACGATGGAAATCGAGCGAGCCATCAATTTCGCCGAATCGGAGTCCTGCCGGCATACTTTTCTCAGGCCGACGTTCGAGGCTGCACGCGCCGTTGCCGGCGCTGCGGACATCGAAAAGAAGCCTCTGGCCGGGCTGGCGGTGTCGATCAAGGACTTGTTTGATGTAGCAGGGCAACCGACCAGCGCCGGTTCGCTGGCTTTGGGGGACGCCCCGCCTGCAGAGCAGGACAGTCCGGCGGTGAACCGACTGCGCCGCGCAGGCGCTGCGTTCATGGGACGCACCAACATGGTTGAGTTCGCGTTTTCGGGAGTTGGCATCAACCCCCACTTTGGCACACCCGTCAACCCCTGTGACATCAATGTCCCGCGCATCCCCGGCGGCTCGTCCTCCGGCGCGGCGGTGTCCGTGGCAACCGGAGCAGCGTTCATCGGGCTGGGATCGGACACGGGTGGCTCGATCCGCATTCCTGCGGCACTTACCGGCATCGTGGGCTTCAAGAACACCGCAAGAATGGTTCCGACAGACGGGACTGTGCCCTTGTCGAGCACACTCGACACCGCCTGCGCGCTCACCCGCAGCGTCACTGACGCCGTATTGGCCCACGAGATATTGGCGCAGCGCCGGGTTACCCGCAGCGCTGCCCCGCTGCCGGCCTACCGCCTGGGCGTGGCCACAACCGCGATGCTCGATGGCCTGGATGCAACTGTCGCCGGAGCTTGGCTTCGCACGCTTGACATCCTGCGCCAGTCGGGAACTCGCATTGATGAGCTGACTCTGCCGGCGATTGGTGAGCTTCAGGAAATGCAGGTCAATGGCAGTCTGTCAGCCGCTGAAAGCTATGCCTGGCACCGCGATCTGCTGGCCAACAAGGCGGAGAGCTACGACCCGCGCGTTGCTGCCCGGATACAGCGCGGCGCAACAATGAGCGCCAGCGACTATATCCACTCGCTGGCGGCGCGGCGGCGATGGATTCGCAAAATGGAGGCGGCGATGCAGGGGTATGACGCCATCCTGTCGCCCACCGTGCCGATGGTGGCGCCGCCCATCGCCGAGGTCGCGCCCGGACCGCAGCGGGACGAATCATTCTTTCGGGTCAACGCCATGCTGCTGCGAAACACGAGCGTGATCAATATGCTCGACGGCTGCGCGATCTCGATCCCATGTCATGCGGCTGGCGAAATGCCGGTGGGTCTGATGGTTTGGGCCGCTGCTCTTCGCGACGACACTGTGCTCAACATAGCCTTTCAAATTGAAACATTGCTTCGGCGGATTCGCCATTAGCCAGCGTCAGGAACAGATCAGATGCGGAGCGAGATCAGAAGCACCAGGCACTCCGGGATTTCCTGAAGGGTTCTATCAAAGGGATTCATGAAAATTGCAGTCATCGGCGCCGGTATTGTCGGCGTCACCACCGCGTACGAATTGGCCTGTGACGGGCATCAGGTCACCGTCATTGAAAGGCGCGGAGCTGCCGCGGAAGAGGCAAGCTTTGCCAATGCCGGTGTGGTCGCACCGGGCTACGTCACGCCTTGGGCTTCTCCCGGCATGCCGATCAAGGTCTTCGGGCATTTGTTCAGCCGCTACGCGCCGGTCAAAGTCGGATTTCCTCTGTCAGGCCGCGAATTGCTGTGGATGTGGAAGTGGTTCCGCGCCTGCCGGCTCGATACCTACCTGGCGCACCGCTCCCACTTGCAGCGCCTGGCGTTCTATAGTCGCGAGCGTCTGCACCACATCTCTGCCACGCTGAATTTGGAATATGAACGCAGCGACGGTTACATGGTGCTGTTGCGCTCACAGCGGGATAGCAAAATGGTGCAACCCGGACTGCAGGTACTGCGAGACGCTGGTGTGAGTTTCAGGGAACTGGGACCGGCAGAAGCCCGAAAAATTGAAACTGCGCTGAATCCGGCCATGGATTTCTACGGCGCCGTCCATTTGCCCGACGACGAAGTCGGAAACTGCCGTCAATTCGCCTTGCTGCTGAAAAATGAGGCGCAACGTCGAGGCGTTGAGTTTTGCTTCGCGACGACTGTTTCCAGTGTGGCCAGCAGCAACGGCGTGCAGCTTGGAATTGTTGAAGAAAAATTGCCGCGCCGCTATGACGCCGCCGTGCTTTGTGCAGGTCTGGATTCGGTTCGACTGCTTGACCCTTTGGGCCTGAAAATCCCGCTGGTTGCCGTTCACGGTTACTCGATCACAGCCGGCATTCGGGAAGCACTGAACGCTCCCGCGAGCGCCGTGATGGACGAGCGCTACAAGGTAGCGATTTCACGCCTTGGCAACCGCGTCCGAGTGGCTGGCAGCGCGGAACTGGGCGGCTCACCCGACAGAAAACGGGCGAGCTCAATGCAAACCCTTTACAAAGTCCTGCACGACTGGTTTCCTGGCGCAGCCAACCTGTCAGGCGGCGTGCAGGAATGGAAAGGGGCCAGGCCGATGTTGCCGGACGGCCCACCGATTGTCGGTGCCAGCGGCCTATCGGGACTCTGGCTCAATCTGGGGCATGGCTCCAGTGGCTGGGCGCTCAGTTGCGGATCGGCTCGAATCCTGGCCGATCTGGTCGGTGGCAAGCAGCCTGACCTGGATCCAACCGAATTCGGGACAAAGCGACTGCGCGCATAATCCGATCAACGGGCCCCGATCTCACCCGGACGGACTGTTGACCGACGTTCAAAGTCGCCCATTTAGCAAAGAAACCAGAATATTTTCATAAATTTCAGGACAAGACATGAAGGTTAAATTTTGGGGCGTGCGCGGCTCGATTGCTTCACCCGGTCCGGGCACCGTGCATTACGGCGGCAATACGACCTGCATCGAAGTTCGCACCGACAATAACGAGTTGATCATCATCGACGCCGGAACCGGCATTTTTCCGCTGTCGCAAACATTGCTGGGTGAAATGCCCTTGACAGCCAATGTGCTTATTTCCCACTCTCACTGGGATCACATTCAGGGCTTGCCCTTTTTCGCTCCAAGCTTCATTGCCGGTAATCTGCTGCGTCTGCACGGAGCCTTTGATCCGGTGTCGGGCAAGGGCGTGGAACAGGTCATGTCGGTGCAACTTCAGTACAGCTATTTCCCGGTTCGTGAATCCGAGATGAAGGCACGCATCGAATACGTGACACTGGCCCCTGAAAAAAGCATCAGGATAGGCTCCGCCACCATTACCCCGTACCTGATGAACCATCCGGTGATCAACTTTGGCTATCGGATCGAGGCGGACGGAAAATCGATCTTCTTTACCGGTGATCACGAACCCTTGCAAAACATCTATGAACCCGCCGACAGGGAATACGCCGACTACAAGGTCCTCATCGACAACAAGAACAAGGACATCCTGCGGGCCATGCGAGGAGTCGACGTTCTGATCGCAGATTGCTCCTTTACCGAGCAGGAGTACCCACAGAAGAGGGGATGGGGTCACGGAACCTTCAGTTCCAGCATCCAGTACGCCATCAGCGCTGGCGCCAAGGTCCTGTTTTGCACCCACCATGAGCCCACGCGCAGCGACGCGGCACTGGATGCCGTGTTTCAAAAGGTGCTGGCGGATAATCCGCGCAAACCCGGCGACCCTGACTACCGGCTCGCGCGCGAAGGTGAAACCTACGAGTTCTGAGCCCCGTGCTGAGAGTTGACCACCGCGCGCGCCATGCCTTGTTCGACGTCGATGCCACGCGTCGCATCGAAGTCCTCGCCCAAGCTGCGCTGCCGCCCCACACCTTGATGCAGCGCGCCGGCGTGGCAGTGGCTCGGCTCGCATTGGCGATCGCGCCCCATAGCAGGCATGTGTGGATTGCATGCGGCCCCGGCAACAATGGAGGCGACGGACTTGAAGCGGCAGTGCATCTACAACGATCCGGGAAGTCGGTTGTCTTGACCCTGCTGGGCAATCCCGAGATGGCGCCGCCGGATGCCGCCGTGTCCTACCGGCGGGCACTGGAAGCAGGTGTCCCTATCTCCGAATCGCCGCCGCCGGATTTCGATTTGGGCATCGACGCGATGCTTGGCATTGGCGGCTCACGCGCTCCTGAAGGCCGGATGGCTGAATGGATCAGGCTGATGAATGCCGGCTCTGCAACGCTGCTTGCCGTCGATGCGCCAACTGGCCTGCAGGCAGACACGGGAACCGTTGCACAGCCCCATATCGAAGCAAGCCACACCTTGGCACTGCTGACGCTCAAACCGGGGCTGTTCACAGCCCATGGGCGGGACGCCGCTGGAGCAGTGTGGCTGGATGATCTGGCAGTGTCTGCCGCGATCTGCGCGCAGCAGCAACACATTGAGCCCGCCGCCTGGCTTGCCGGAGCGCCCACCGTCACACAACGCCTGCATGCCTCCCACAAAGGAAGCTACGGCGATGTGGCCGTCATTGGTGGTGCTCCGGGGATGACCGGTGCAGCCCTGCTGGCGGCATCAGCAGCCCTGCACGCCGGCGCCGGCCGTGTCTTTGTCGGCCTGATCGACCAACCGTCGATGAGCGTTGATCCGAGCCAGACAGAGTTGATGTTCCGACCGCTCGAAGCGATCGACTTCAAGACAATGACAGTGGTGTGCGGCTGTGGCGGCGGCCAAGCCATCGGTGAACCGCTGGCACGGATTCTGTCGACTTCGGCTCGCCTCGTCATCGACGCGGATGCGCTCAACGGAATCGCCATCGACTCGAAACTGCAGGCTCTGTTGCGCGCCCGGACCAGGCGACTGCCAGCCACCGTGCTGACACCGCATCCGCTGGAGGCGGCCCGCTTGCTCGATTGCACTGCAGCCGACGTTCAAGGCGACCGCATGGCAGCAGCCCGGCTTATGGCCCAGCGCTTTCATTGCACGGTCGTGCTGAAGGGCTCGGGCACCATCATCGCGGCACCCGGTCAAACACCGGTAGTCAATTCCACTGGCAACGCACGCTTGGCCACAGCTGGCACAGGCGACGTACTGGCGGGCATGATCGGTGCCGCGCTGGCGACCCGAATTGCTCCGTTTGAGGCCGCTTGCGAGGCCGTTTACAGACACGGTCTCATCGCCGATCAATGGCCCCTGGACGCAAGGCCCCTGACAGCGGGAATGTTGTCGAAATTGCGGTAAGTCGAACTGATTTGGCGATCGGCTGATCAAGCGCCACTTTTGAACGACTGACTCAACCTCGGCCGGCGAACGGCATCTTGGTTGCCATCACAGTATGGAACATGACGTTGGCCTGCAATGGCAAGTTGGCCATGTACAGCACCGATTCACCCGCGATGTCCACATCCATCAGAGGCTCAATGACCGTCTCGCCATTGGCCTGCAGAATACCGGCGGCCATGCGCTCGGTCATCTCGGTGGCAGCGTTGCCAATGTCGATCTGGCCAACCGCAATATCGTATTTTCGTCCGTCAAGAGATGCCGCCTTTGTCAACCCTGTAACCGCGTGCTTGGTAGCGGTGTAGGCAATGGAGTTGGGTCTTGGTGTCGTGGCAGAAATAGAACCGTTGTTGATGATCCGCCCCCCAATTGGCGTCTGCAATTTCATCACCCTGAACGCCTGCTGCAGACACAGGAACATGCCCGTGAGGTTGACATCGACAACGTATCTCCACTGCTCCAGTGTCAGGTCTTCAAGGGCAATTCCCGGTGCGCTGACGCCCGCGTTATTGAACAGCACATCCACTCGGCCGAAGCGAGAAACGGTCTTGTCAAACAAGACTTTTACCGAATCCGGATCCGACACGTCGGTCGACAACGCCATGACACGATCAACGGAACCCGCCAATGCCGCCACTTCGTCCAATGGTTCGGGCCGTCGCCCGGCGAGCACCACCCGATAGCCGGCCCTTGACAATGCCAACGCGGCGGCTTTTCCAATACCGCTGCCTGCGCCCGTTACAACAGCGACTTTTGAGGCTGAAATCATTTGTATTTGCCTGCAGGAAGATAAAGTGGTGAGGTCAGGATCGGCGCCCGGACTGTCGTCCTTTGTCCTTGCCCGTCGTGACCGATCGACGGGCAGCCTTCTTGGCAGATGGACTCGCGGCTTTCAACTCGCCAGGTCCAAGCTCCGCGCGCGGCCCCTCCTTGTCTTTCATGGCGCGTGAAACCACTGGGTCGCCTTGATGAGTCAACATCAAGTCGATCCGGCGACCATCCAGATCAACCCGGCTGACCTTCACCTGAACACGGGTCCCGATCGCGTAACGAATGCCGGTGCGCTCGCCGCGCAGTTCCTGACGTGCTTCGTCGAAGCGATAGAAGTCACCGCCGAGTTCGGTGATATGCACAAGACCCTCGACATACATGGAGTCAAGAGTCACAAAGATGCCAAAACTTGTCACGGAGCTGACCACGCCGGAAAATTCCTCGCCAAGATGGTCCCGCATGTACTTGCACTTGAGCCATGCTTCAACGTCCCGGCTGGCCTCGTCGGCGCGCCGCTCATTGGCGCTGCAGTGCAGGCCGGCGGCCTGCCAGGCCTGGATCTCGGGACTCAATTTTTTCACTCTTTGCCCGGATGTCGCAGGGCTTGAGGCCCGTCCTTTTTCGAGCCTGCGTGCCAGCTTTTCGTGTGCTTCGCCCGGTGTTGGCAGTTCGGGCAGCTGGTACTTGGTATTCGTCAGGATGGCTTTGATGACGCGGTGCACCAGCAAATCCGGGTAGCGCCGGATCGGACTGGTGAAATGGGTGTAAGCATCAAACGCCAGCCCGAAGTGACCATTATTGACAGGCGTATAGAGGGCCTGCTGCATTGAGCGCAACAGCATCGAATGAATCTGCTGCGCGTCCGGACGATCCCTCGTCGCGCTGGCAATGGCCTGGAATTCGCCAGGTGTGGGGCTTTCGCTGATCGTCAAACCGATTCCCATGGCTTTCAGATAATTGCGAAGAATTTCGATCTTTTCCGTCGTCGGGCCTTCATGCACCCGAAACAGACCGGCGTGCTTGCTATGCCCAATGTAGTCGGCGCTGCACACATTGGCGGCCAGCATTGCCTCCTCGATCAGCTTATGGGCATCATTGCGGGTGCGGGGCAGGATCTTCTCGATACGTCCGCTCTCATCGCATACGATCTGGGTTTCGACGGTCTCGAAATCGACCGCGCCGCGGCGCACACGGGATTTCAGCAAGGCCTGATAGACATCGTGCAGATTGATCAGATCCCCGATCCGATCGGGATGCTTCAAGGCTTCCAGTCCACGCGTGTTGGCCAGAATTGCGGCCACTTGGTTATAGGTAAAACGCGCATGGCTCCACATCACAGCGGGATAGAACTGGTAGGCCGACACCTCTCCGTCCGAGGTCACCACCATGTCGCACACCATGCACAAGCGCTCCACTTCCGGATTCAGCGAACACAGGCCGTTTGACAACTTCTCCGGCAACATCGGTATGACACGGCGCGGGAAATAGACGCTGGTGGCGCGGTCATAGGCATCGACGTCGATCGCCGAGCCGCTTTGCACATAGTGACTGACATCGGCGATGGCGACCAGCAAACGCCAACCCTGCACAGCGGATTTTCCAGTACCGATCTTCACCGGCTCACAGTAAACCGCATCATCAAAATCACGCGCGTCTTCACCATCGATGGTCACCAGTGGCACGTCGGTCAGATCGACCCGGTGTTTCTTGTCCTGCGGTCGAACCTTGTCAGACAAGGCACGCGCCTCGGCAATGCAGGCCTGCGAGAACTCATGCGCAACGCCATACTTGCGCACCGCTATCTCGATCTCCATTCCCGGGTCATCAACTTCGCCAAGAACCTCGGTGACGCGTCCTACCGGCTGGCCATACAGAGATGGTGCTTCGGTCAGTTCAACGACGACCACCTGGCCTGCCTTGCCAGCTCCCGTCGCCGCCTTTGGAATCAGCACGTCCTGTCCATAACGCTTGTCTTCCGGGACCATGATCCAGATGCCGCTCTCCAGCAGCAGACGCCCGATGATCGATTCATTGGTGCGCTCGACAATCTCGAGCACCCGACCTTCGGGCCGCCCTTTGCGATCGCTTCGCACAATGCGGACCCTGACGCGGTCCTTGTGCAACACGGCGCGCATTTCGTTCGGGGGCAAATAGATGTCGGCCTCGCCGTCATCACGGGCAACAAAGCCGTGACCATCGCGGTGGCCCTGAACTATGCCTTCAATTTCATCCAGCAAGCCGCTGGTAATCCTAGTATTTTTGATACAATCACTCACTTTCCTGAGATGCCCAGGTGGCGGAATTGGTACTAGCGAGTAACTTCGTGGGGGTTCGAGTCCCTTCCTGGGCACCAATATTGAATAGATCCGGTAATCTTCGAGAAGGACACCGGGCTGTTGTTTCGAAACAAGCCGCATGACTTTCAGCGGCTTTTTTGTTGTCCTGACACAAGCAAACAAGGGGTTCAAAACGGCTGAGCCACCAGGTCATGCCCCTGCGTGCCGACCACGCGAGCCTTTGTGAACTCACCCACCCTTAGTGTCTTGCTGATCTTCTCAGGGGCCAGCAGTTTCACCATACCATCGATTTCGGGCGCATCCGCATAAGTCCGCCCCGTCCCGCCTTTTTTTCCCATTGAAAGGGCTGAATCTACCAAAACCTGCATGGTAGCGCCTATGCGCTGCTTCAGCTTGTCCACCGATACCGCCTCGGCAACCGCCATGAAACGGGCCCGTCGTTCTTCCCTGAGCTCGATCGGCAACATGCCGGGTATGTCGTTCGCGCTGGCGCCCTGCACCGGGCTGTAGGCAAAACACCCGGCGTGGTCAATTCTGGCTTCGCGCATGAAGTCCAGCAAATGCGAAAATTCCGCCTCGGTCTCACCTGGAAATCCTGCAATAAAAGTGCTGCGCACCACAACTTCCGGGCAGATCTCACGCCAGCGCTGAATGCGCTCCAGATTCCTTTCACCATTGGCCGGTCGCTTCATGCGCTTGAGCACATCCGGATGGCTGTGCTGGAAAGGCACGTCCAAATAGGGCAGCACGCTTCCCACCGCCATCAGCGGCAGTACGCCATCGACACTGGGGTACGGGTAGACATAATGCAACCGCACCCATGCGCCAAAAGGCTGCGCCATATCGGCGAGCGCCTGAACCAGTTCCAGAAAACGCGTCTTGATCGGTTTTCCGTCATGAAAACCGGTCCGATAGCTGAGGTCGACGCCGTAAGCTGACGTATCCTGGCTGATCACAAGCAACTCCTTCACACCACCCTCGAACAAGGCACGGGCTTCCCTCAATAGGTCGCCAATCGGTCGTGACACAAGATCACCGCGCATCGAAGGAATGATGCAGAAGGTGCAGCGGTGGTTGCAGCCCTCGCTGATTTTCAGGTAGGCGTAATGCCTGGGCGTCAGTTTCACCCCCGCGACACCAAACGAATGGAGTACCAGATCAATGAACGGATCATGTGGCTTCGGCAAATTGACATGCACCGCGTCCATCACCTGCTGCGTTGCTTGCGGGCCGGTCACGGCCAGCACGCTGGGATGCAGTTGGCGCACCAGGTTGCCGCCCCCTTGCGCTGTCTTGGCACCCAGGCAACCGGTCACGATGACTTTTCCGTTTTCCGCCAGCGCTTCACCAATCGTGTCGAGACTCTCCTTCACCGCGTCGTCAATGAACCCACAGGTGTTGACAATGACCAGATCAGCGCCCGCGAATGTCTTGCAGGTCTGATACCCTTCGGCCGCAAGTTGAGTCAGTATCAATTCGGAGTCGGTCAGCGCCTTGGCACAGCCCAGGCTGACAAATCCCACGGTGGGTGTTTTGGTCTTCTCTTCGATAGCCTCTGTCATATTTCCATTGTCCCTGCGTTCCCCATTGAATCAACGCTTCATGCCGAAAGCGCCGAACATTTGCCCGGTTTGCTTCTGCATCTGCTCCTGCATTTGCGCCAGCAGACCTCTGGCCTGCTCCAGGCTCCCTCCCATCATTCCCTGCAGCACGGGCGACTGGATGGCCAGAAACTGGGTCCACATTTCGGGTGTCAATCCTTTGCTCTGTTCATTGAACTTGGCCTGAACGTCCATCAGCGCCTGCATGTTCTTCTCTAGATATCCGCCCATGAAGCCCTGCATCGCATTTCCATAAAACCGAATCACACTGGACAGTACGGGAGCGGTGAACATGGGAGAACCATTCGATTCCTCTTCAAGAATGATTTGAAGAAGAATGCTGCGGGTCAGATCCTCGCCCGTTTTGACATCCCGCACCACGAAGGGTTCACTGTCCATCACCAGGCGTTTGACCTCGGTCAGAGTGATGTAGCTTGACGTTTCGGTGTCATAAAGCCGGCGGTTGGGATATTTCTTGATCACGCGCTGGGTGGCGCTTGTCTCTGCGGTTTTCTTGGATTGCATGGTGACTCCCGAGGCCCGGACCAAGGCCAAAATCTATTGCGCTGCAACACATTTTAGGGACTACCCCAGCACAAGGACCCAAGGTTTACCCTGAGAACTGACGAGAACACGAGAACTTGGTAGGCGCGATTGGACTCGAACCAACGACCCCCACCATGTCAAGGTGGTGCTCTAACCAGCTGAGCTACGCGCCTAAGGAGTGTTCGAGAGTGCTGAGTATAGCAGCAAGTCTGGCGTCATCGTTCCAAGGTCGGCAAATCCACGATGGCGGGAAAGGGATCGGTGATAATTGACGTTAACGTAAACGTCAACATCAACCATTCACTGGAGATCAACATGGACATTGCAGGCAAAGTATTTATTGTGACGGGCGGCGCATCGGGTTTGGGCGAAGGCACTGCCCGGATGCTGGCTGCCAAAGGCGGCAAGGTGGTGATTGCCGACATGCAGATTGAAAAGGGTGTAGCGGTCGCACTGGAGATTGGCGGAGCCTTCCTGCGCTGCGACGTGAGCCAGGAGGCAGATGGTCAAGCCGTGGTCAGCAAGGCTGTATCCCTGGGCAAACTGATGGGCCTGGTCAACTGCGCAGGCATCGCGCCCGCTGAGAAGACAGTCGGCAAGAACGGAGCACATAACCTCGCCGTGTTCAGCAAGTGCATTACGGTCAATCTGATTGGCAGCTTCAATATGATCCGGCTTGCGGCCGACGCCATGTGCAAGAACGCTCCCGAACCCACCGGTGAGCGCGGGGTATTGATTTCCACTGCATCGGTCGCGGCGTATGACGGCCAGATTGGTCAGGCCGCCTACAGCGCGTCCAAGGGCGGCATCGTGGGCATGACGCTTCCCATCGCGAGGGACCTGGCACGCAACGGCATTCGCAACATGACCATTGCGCCCGGCATTTTCGGCACACCGATGATGTTCGGCATGCCCAAAGAAGTTCAGGATTCGCTGGCCGCCAGCGTTCCCTTCCCGTCCCGCCTTGGCACACCCCAAGATTACGCCAAACTGGCGCTCCATATTTTCGAGAATGACATGCTCAACGGCGAAGTGATCCGCCTGGACGGAGCCATTCGCCTGGCACCGCGCTAGCGACTTCGGGGGTGTGGTGTCGCCCCTTTGCCAGCTGAATGCCGCAGTTACAACATGGGACTGCGCCACAATAGCGTCGTGAGCATTCCACAAACCTTTATTCAAGAGCTGGTAGCGCGCGCCGACGTGGTTGAGGTCGTTGGCCGCTACGTGCAACTGAAGAAGGGCGGCGCCAATTTCATGGGTCTGTGCCCCTTTCACGGCGAGAAATCACCTTCATTCTCGGTCAGTCCGGCCAAGCAGTTCTATCACTGCTTTGGCTGCGGCAAGAATGGCAACGTCATCAGTTTCCTGATGGACCACGCCGGCATGACTTTTGTCGAGGCAGTCAAGGACCTGGCCCAGCAATACGGGCTGGAGGTGCCGCAAGACCAGGCAAGTCCCCAGGATCGCGCCCAAGCCGCCGAATGGAGACAGAAGCAGACCACCTTGAGTGAGGTGCTTGAAAAGGCTGCCGATGGCTACCGACGGCATCTAAAGGAGTCAGCCAGAGCAGTGGCTTACCTCAAAGGACGCGGTCTGTCAGGCGAAATCGCCCGACAATTTGGACTCGGTTACGCGCCTGAGGGCTGGCGCAGCCTGGCCAGCATGTTCCCAAACTATGACGAAGCCCTGCTGGTGGAAAGCGGCCTCGTGATCCTGAGTGCCGAAGACGGTGCCGACGAGAAACGTTACGACCGATTTCGTGACCGCGTCATGTTTCCGATTCGCAATATCAAGGGCGAATGCATCGGTTTTGGTGGCCGGGTGCTGGGGGACGAGAAGCCGAAATACCTCAACTCTCCTGAAACGCCGGTTTTCAGCAAGGGGCATGAGTTGTACGGTCTTTTCGAAGCCAGAAACGCGCTTCGCGAACTGGGCTATGCGCTCGTCACAGAAGGCTATATGGACGTCGTCGCGCTGGCACAGCTCGGCTTCCCCAACACTGTGGCGACGCTTGGAACAGCCTGCACCGCAGAGCATGTTCAAAAGCTGTTTCGCTTTACGGACTCGGTCGTGTTCAGCTTCGATGGCGACGCAGCGGGCCGGCGCGCAGCGCGCAAAGCGCTGGATGTCGCCTTGCCCTTCGCCAATGATGTCCGAAGCGTCAAGTTTCTCTTCTTGCCGGCCGAACATGACCCTGACAGCTTTATTCGGGAGCACGGCAAAGACGCTTTCGCGCGCTGCGTGAGCGAGGCCGTTCCGCTGAGCCGGTTCTTGATCGATGCCGCGCGCGAAGGCTGCGAGCTGGGCACTGCCGAAGGTCGTGCGCACCTCGCGAGCCGCGCGAAACTCCTGTGGACTCCGATGCCCGACGGGGCCCTTAAACGACAGTTGCTGATTGAAATCGCCAACCTGGTCCAATTGGCGAGCCGGGAACTGCTCCAGTTGTGGGCATCCAAGTCGTCGGTCAATGCTGAAAGACCGAGCCACAGGAATCAGTCCTGGAGCAATGCGGCGACGCCCTCCCATTTGGCCGGTCGGCCGCTTCCAGCCAGCCGCGCCGACCACGCAGCGCGATTGCTGCTCGGGAATATGGCTGCACTCGAGAACCTGTCCGCCGAAGACCACACGATGCTTTGTGAATTGCCCGCGCCATATGGCCCGCTGTTTGTCTGGCTGGAGCGCCAGTTGCATGAACACGGGTCACAGCCCTGGGCAGCTTTGCGCGAAGGCCTTCGGGGACACGAGCGTGAAGACCTCGCCGTTCGACTCATGAGCGGTTACGAAATGGGCGCAGACGACGAGACCCACTCATCCTCCATCGAACTGCGCGACTTGCTCAACCGCTTGCTGATTGAACGCTTGAAGGCACAGGAAACCTCGGCCATCCATGAAGCCAAGGCTGATCCAAGCGCGCTGCAGCGCTACCGCGAATTTCAGGCCCGTCGGCGTCAACTCGAAGCCGAGCTGTCGGCAGTTCCTGGCTGACAGGCATCCCAGGCTGGGGTCAGGTATAATCCTTCGCTTTCGGCAAGAGCGACAGCAGCACCTCCGGCCCGGCCGACCGATGACGCGGTTCACAACCGGCCATTTTCCGCAAGGACTGCACACCAAATGTTCGCCCACACATCTTGCCATCGGGAATCGGCTCCCCCTTTGCCCGAGCTACGCCTGTCGCCCAAGACAAGTTTTGTGTTCGTCCGTTTTTTGATACTCTGAGGTTATTCATGCCTGCCAAAAAGTCCAACAGCCCCGTGCGGCCCGATACAAAACCTGTGGCCAAAAGCAGTTCCAAACAGGTTGCCAGTTCCGCTCGTTCCAAGACAGTAGAAAAAGTAGTGGCCAAAGACACCATCAAGAAGCCCGAACCTGCCGTGAAACCAGCCGGCGCGGTTGCCCTGGCTATAGCCAACGAACCGGCTCCCAAGAAGAAGCCGGGCCGCCCACCCAAAGCCGCGTCGGCCGAATCCGATGCGATTCCTGCGGCCGGCGCCAAGCGCGGCCGAAAGCCAAAGGTCGTTCCTGCCTCCGGCATTGATGCGGCGGACATGGCCGATATCGAGGCGGATTTGGTCGGCGAGCCGATAGCGGGTGGAGAGAAAGTCAAACCGCTTCGCATGAAGATCAGCAAGGCCAAGGAGCGCGCGCTGATGAAGGAGTTTGGCCTGGACGAGACGGTTTTGTCCGAAGAGGACATCGCAAAGCGTCGCCTGCGCCTGAAAGCGTTGATCAAGCTGGGAAAGACTCGTGGCTACCTGACCCACGGAGAGATATCAGACCATTTGCCCGACAAACTGGTGGATGCGGAAACCCTCGAGGTCGTCATCTCCATGCTCAACGATATGGGTGTGGCAGTGTACGAGCAGACACCCGACGCCGAGACGCTGCTTCTCAACAACAACGGCCCGACCGCCGCCACCGAAGAAGAGGCTGAAGAAGAAGCCGAGGCGGCGCTGTCGACCGTAGACAGCGAGTTCGGACGTACGACCGACCCGGTCCGCATGTACATGCGTGAAATGGGCACAGTGGAACTCCTGACGCGCGAAGGCGAAATCGAGATTGCCAAGCGGATCGAAGGCGGATTGATGGCAATGATGGAGGCGATATCGGCCTCCCCGGCCACGATTGCCGAGATCTTGCGGCTGGGCGAAGACATCCGCGAGGGAAAGATCGTCATCACCACGGTGGTGGACGGCTTCTCGAACCCGAACGAAGCCGACGACTACGTCGCCGAAGAGGATTTTGATGAATTCGACGCGGCTGACGATGATGATGGCAAAGGCGGCTCGAAGGCGCTGACGAAGAAACTCGAAGAACTCAAGCGCGAGGCACTCAGCCGTTTCGACAAGCTGCGCGACTTGTTCGAGAAAATTCACAAGATCTATGACCGTGAAGGATACGGCAGCCCCAGCTACATCAAGACACAAAGGCTGCTGAGCGAAGA
>JBMOJJ010000311.1:0-4382 GCA_049315845.1 Rhodoferax sp. | reverse complement strand
TCGGCCGGTTCAGCACCTTGCCGCCAAAGTCCTGCGCCGCCCACTTGACCATTTCTCCGCCGGCCGGGCCGTCAATGTCGGCGTACAGGCTGGACATGTCGGTGATGAAGCCGATCTTGACCGGTCCTGTGGCCTGGGCGAAGGCGCAGCCGCCAAAGCCGATGGTCATGGCGGCGACGAGAGCGTTGAGTTTCATGGTATCTCCTGGTTGGTTGGGGTCGAAAACGGACAAAAAAGGGGGGTCTGGATCGCTAGTCTGCTCTCAGACGCCCAGGTATTCCTGCAGCATGCTCATGTTCTGCTGCAACTCGGCCTGGGCAAACTGCTTGACGATGGTGCCGTGCTCCATCACGTAAAAACGGTCCGCCAGCGGCGCGGCAAAGCGGAAATTCTGCTCGACCAGCACAATCGTGTAACCCTTGGCCTTGAGCGCCAGGATCATCTCGGCGAGCTTTTGCACGATCACAGGCGCCAGGCCTTCCGAAATTTCGTCGAGCAGCAGCAGCCGCGCGCCGGTGCGCAGGATGCGCGCCACCGCCAGCATCTGCTGCTCGCCTCCCGAGAGCCGGGTGCCGGGGCTGTTGGCGCGCTCCTTCAGGTTCGGGAACATATCGTAGATCTCGTCCACGCTCATGCCGCCGGCGGCGATGGTCGGCGGCAGCATCAGGTTCTCTTCGGCTGTCAGGCTGGCAAAAATGCCGCGCTCCTCCGGGCAGTAGCCGACGCCCATGTGCGCCACCTTGTGCGAGGCCAGTTGGATCGCTTCGACGCCCTTGATCCTGATACTGCCCTTGCGCTTGCCGGTCAGGCCGACAATCGCACGCAGCGTCGTGGTGCGCCCGGCGCCATTGCGCCCCAACAGCGTCACCACCTCGCCCTCGTGCACGGTCAGGTTGACACCGTGCAGGATGTGCGACTCGCCATACCAGGCATGCAGGTCTTCGATCTTCAGCAACTCGGCTGTCATCAATGCGCACCCTGCAGTTCGGTATCGACGGTGCCCATATAGGCCTCGATGACCAGAGGATTGCTCGAGACCTCGGCATAGGGCCCGTCGGCAATGATCGCGCCGCGCTGCAGCACCGTGATGCGGTCGGCGATCTTTGCGACCACGTTCATGTTGTGCTCGACCATCAGGATGGTGCGCCCGCTTGAGACCTTCTTGATCAGTTGCGTGACGCGGTCCACGTCTTCATGGCCCATGCCCTGGGTCGGCTCGTCGAGCAGCATCAGCTCGGGCTCCAGCGCCAGCGTCGTTGCCAGCTCCAACGCGCGTTTGCGGCCGTAGGGCAGGTTGACGGTAAGTTCTTCGCTGAAATCCTGCAAGTCAACTTCGGCCAGCAGTTCGCGCGCACGCCCATGCAGGTGGGTCAGCGTGCTTTCAGCCTTCCAGAAGTGAAACGAGGTTCCAAGGTTTCGCTGCAGCGCGGCGCGCACATTTTCAAGCACGGTCATGTGCGGAAATACCGCCGAGATCTGGAACGAACGGACAATGCCGCGGCGCGCGGTCTGCGCCGGTTTCTCGGTCGTGATATCGACATCGTTGAAGACGATGCTGCCGCTGCTGGGATGCAGGAACTTGGTCAGCAGGTTGAAGAAGGTGGTCTTGCCAGCGCCATTGGGCCCGATCAACGCGTGGATGTGCCCGCGCCTGACCTTCAGGTCGACCTGGTTGACCGCCACGAATCCCTTGAATTCCTTGGTCAGTCCACGTGTTTCAAGAATGAACTCCGCTGACAAATGTCTCTCCGTCTGGATAGGTTAAGTGGCTCGCCACAAGAAGTCGGATGCTAGCGACTAATGCCCAGGCGCGCCAGCGGGTTACAACTTAGGTAGTTCTACTTGCTGCGGGCCATCGCTCATGTTGCCGACGATCTTACGATGAAGAACTTTTATTTCATTATTCAATTCAAAGCGATTCAATAGTTCATCTTCAACGAAATATGAAATATATCGCCAAATTTTTACACAATTTAATCACATATTTCTCTTTGGCGCTCTTACCATCAGCCGACTTATCTTTTGGAGCATTCCATGTGTGGCATTGTCGGTGCAGTCTCTACGCGCAATATCGTTCCGATCCTGGTCCAGGGCCTGGCCCGGCTGGAGTACCGCGGCTACGACTCCTGCGGGGTCGCGGTGGTCGCCAATGGTCTGCAGCGGGCTCGCAGCACCGCAAGGGTGACCGAACTGGCCGAGCAAGTCAGCGCCAGCAAGCTTGAGGGTGCCACCGGTATCGCCCACACGCGCTGGGCGACGCACGGCGCACCCGCGGTGCACAACGCGCACCCGCACTTCAGCCACGGCATCGGGCCTGACGCCGCCACCCGGCCCGGCCGGGTGGCCCTGGTGCACAACGGCATCATCGAAAACCATGACGAGTTGCGCGCCCTGCTGCAGGCCAAGGGTTACCAGTTCCAGAGCCAGACCGACACCGAAGTCATCGCCCACCTGATCGACAGCCTGTACAACGGCGACCTGTTCGAATCGGTCAAGGCGGCGCTGCCCCATCTGCACGGGGCCTACGCGATTGCCGTGTTTTGCAAGGACGAGCCGCATCGCCTGGTGGGCGCGCGCGCCGGCTCTCCTCTGGTGCTGGGCGTTGGCAAGGACGGGCAGGAGCATTTTCTGGCCAGCGACGCGATGGCGCTGGTTGGCGTCACCGACCAGATCGTCTACCTCGACGAGGGCGATCTGGTCGATCTGCAACTGGGGAAATACTGGCTGTTCGACAAATCCGGCAAGCCCGTCGCGGTCGCGCAGCGTCCGGTCAAGACGGTGCTGGCGCACAGTGGCGCGGTCGAGCTCGGACCCTATCGCCACTATATGCAAAAAGAGATCTTCGAGCAGCCGCGCGCGATTGCCGACACGCTGGAAGGCATCGACGGCATCGTGCCGGAACTGTTTGACGGCAGCGCCAGCGCGGCGCGGGTCTTCAAGGACATCGATTCGGTTCTGATTCTGGCCTGCGGCACCAGCTATTACAGCGGCTGCACCGCCAAGTACTGGCTGGAAAGCATCGCCAGGATTCCGACCCAGGTGGAGGTCGCGAGCGAATACCGCTACCGCGACTCCGTGCCCAGCCCCAGGACGCTGGTGGTCACGATCACGCAGTCGGGCGAGACCGCCGACACACTGGCCGCGCTGCGCCACGCGCAAAGCCTGGGCATGAAGCACACGCTGACGATCTGCAATGTGGCCACCAGCGCGATGGTGCGCGAGTGCGAACTGGCCTACATCACGCGTGCCGGCGTCGAGATCGGCGTCGCCTCGACCAAGGCGTTTACCGCGCAACTGGCGGGTCTCTTTCTGCTGACGCTGGTGCTGGCGCAGACCAGGGGCCGGCTCAGCCTGACCGAGGAATCTCGTCACCTGAAAGCGATGCGCCACCTGCCGACCGCCTTGCAGGCGGTGCTGGCGCTGGAGCCGCAGGTGATTGCGTGGGCCGAGGATTTCGCGAAGATGGAGAACGCCTTGTTCCTGGGTCGTGGCCTGCACTATCCGATCGCCCTGGAAGGCGCGCTCAAGCTGAAGGAAATCAGCTACATCCACGCCGAAGCCTATCCGGCCGGTGAACTCAAGCATGGTCCGCTGGCGCTGGTCACCAGCGCGATGCCGGTGGTGACGGTGGCGCCGAACGACACGCTGCTGGAAAAGCTCAAGAGCAATATGCACGAAGTGCGCGCCCGCGGCGGCGTGCTTTACGTGCTGGCCGACGCCGACACCCGGATCGAGAGCGGCGAGGGCCTGCATGTGATCCGCATGCCAGAGCATTACGGTGAACTCTCGCCCCTGCTGCATGTGGTTCCGCTGCAACTGCTGGCCTACCACACCGCCTGCGCCAGGGGCACAGACGTCGACAAGCCGCGCAACCTGGCCAAAAGTGTGACCGTGGAGTGAACCACGGGCCCAGCATCCAGTTGGTTCCTCAGAGCAAAGTTGCTGAACCCTCAAGCACGTTGCACAACAAAGATGCTAACTACGCGGCAATATTGCGGCACGTGCAGCAGCCTCGACCTTCGCCATGGGCGGCGCTGCGGTTACGTTGTATGCCCAGTGGACACTGATCCCGACCTACAGCGTCACCTACAACGGCAATACCAGCACGGGTGGCAGTGTGCCCACCGATGGCGCCACCTACGCCAACGGCGCAACGGTCACCGTGCTGGGTAACACCGGCAGTCTGCTCAAGACCGGCTACACCTTCAATGGCTGGAACACACTGGCCAATGGAGGCGGCACCGCGCAGGCAGCAGCCTCGACCTTCACCATGGGAGGCGCTGCCGTCACGCTGTACGCCCAGTGGACTACCGCTGCCGTCAACGGTGCCTGCGCCACCATCGCCGCTACGGCCTTTATGCCGGTCAGCGGCTTATGCACCA
>JBMOJJ010000310.1:0-4401 GCA_049315845.1 Rhodoferax sp. | reverse complement strand
AAGGTGGCGGCCCCACCGCAGTCATCAACCAGTCACTGGTCGGCGTGGCCATGGAAGCACGGCGCTTCACGTCCATCGGGCGCATCTACGGCGCTCGCCACGGTGTGCGTGGCATCGTCAATGAGGATTTTGTAGACCTCACGCAGGAGACGCATCACAACCTTGAACTGGTGGCCAGCACGCCCTCCTCCGCACTGGGTTCAACGCGCGACAAGCCCGACCTGCCCTACTGCCAGGAAATATTCAAAGTTCTGCAGGCGCACGAGATCGAGCACTTTTTCTACATTGGCGGCAACGACTCCAGCGACACGGTACGCATCGTCAGCCAGGAGGCGCAAAAGGCCGGCTACCCGCTGCGCGCCATTCACATCCCGAAAACGATCGACAACGACCTGGTCGGCAACGACCACACGCCGGGGTTTCCCTCCGCCGCACGTTTTGTGGCGCAGGCCTTTGCCGGCGCCAACCTCGACAATGCCGCGCTGCCCGGCGTCTATGTCGGCGTCGTGATGGGCCGCCACGCCGGATTCCTGACCGCCGCCGCGGCCCTTGGCAAGAAGTTTCCGGACGATGGGCCGCACCTGATCTACCTGCCGGAGCGGACCTTTGTGCTGGAAAAGTTTCTGGCTGACGTGAAGGCAGTCTACGAGCGCTACGGCCGCTGCGTGATCGCGGTGTCCGAAGGCATTCACGATGCCAGCGGCGCAGCCATTGCCAGCCTGCTGGCCAAGGACCTGGAGCACGATGCGCATGGCAATGTTCAGTTGTCCGGCAACGGTGCGCTGGCCGATCTGCTGTGCGAGGAGATCAAGACGAAGCTCAAGATCAAGCGCGTGCGCGGTGACACTTTTGGTTATCTGCAGCGCTCGTTTATCGGATGCGTGTCGGATGTCGATCAGCGCGAGGCGCGTGAAGTGGGTGAGAAAGCGGTCCAGTTCGCGATGTGGGGGCAGCGAAATGGCTCGGTTGCGATCAAGCGCACCGGCTTTTATTCGGTCGACTATGAACTGCTGGAACTCGACGCGGTGGCCGGCAAGACCCGTGTGATGGAGGACGAATTCATCACCTCCAGCGGCACCGACGTCACCGACGCCTTCCGGCTCTACCTTCGCCCGCTGCTTGGATCGGGCATGCCGGACGCATTCCGGCTGCGTCCCAACCCGGTGGCCAAGGTGCTCAATCCCCGGGGCTGAACTCAGCCCCGGTTCGTTTCAACAGACAAAGGCGGAAGAAATGACAATTGAATTCAAGGGCCGTGTGGCCATCGTGACCGGTGCCGGGGGTGGACTGGGTCGACAGCATGCGCTCGCGCTGGCGGCGCGCGGCGCCAAGGTGCTGGTCAACGATATCGGCGGAGCCTGTGACGGCTCCGGCGGCTCGGCGACGGCCGCCGAGGCGGTCGTCGCCGAAATCTGCTCGGCCGGCGGCGAGGCGATCGCCAACGCCGCATCGGTCACCGATTTCAGCGCCGTGCAGGCCATGGTGCAGCAGGCCATGACCGCTTGGGGACGGGTTGACATTCTGGTCAACAACGCCGGCATCCTGCGCGATAAGACCTTCGCCAAGATGGACCTCGCAGACTTCGAACTGGTGGTCAAGGTGCACCTGATGGGCGCCGTGCATTGCAGCAAGGCAGTCTGGGACATCATGAACGCGCAGAAATATGGCCGCATCCTGATGACCACGTCCTCGACCGGTCTGTTTGGCAACTTCGGCCAAAGCAACTACGGCGCTGCCAAGATGGCGCTGGTCGGGCTGATGCAGACGCTGGCTCTGGAGGGTGCCAAGAACGACATTCGCGTCAACTGCCTGGCACCGACGGCCGCCACGCGGATGACCCAGGGCCTGCTGCCGCAGGCCGTGCTGGACCTGCTGCAGCCCGAGGCGGTGGTGCCTGCGATGCTGGTGCTGGTCTCGCAGGACGCGCCAACCCGCACCATTCTGTGCGCTGGCGCCGGCACCTTCGAGGCGGCGCACGTGACCATGACCAGTGGCCTGTGGCTCGGCAGCGACGCGCAGACTCCGGAGAGCCTGGCCGAACAACTGGCCCGGGTGAGCGACCGCACCGGCGACAGCGTGCCGCAGAGCGGCGCTGCGCAGGGTGGCAACGAGGTTGCAAAGGCGATGGAAAGCACGGCCAGATAGCACGATGGCCTGGGATTATCCGCGCCCCTTCACGCTGGCGGTCATGCCGCGGGGTGAAGACATCGACGGCTTGAATCACACCAACAATGCGGTCTACGTTCAATGGTGCGAGCGGATCGGCTGGGCCCATTCGCAAGCCCTGGGCCTCGGTCTGGCCGACTATCAGCGGCTGGACCGGGCGATGGCGATCCGGCGCGGCGAATACGACTACCTTTTGCCAACGGTGCGCGACGACGAACTGACACTGGCCACCTGGCTGCTTGCCAGCGATGGCAAACTAACCATGGAACGCCGCTTTCAACTGATTCGCAACCGCGATCAGGCCACGATCCTGCGCGGTCGCTGGGATCTTGTATGCATTGAACTGGGCAGCGGACGGGCGCGTCGAATGCCGAGCGAGTTTTGTCAGGCCTATCTGGCCGCAGTGGTGGACCCGGTAGAAGGCTAACCCCCGACCGACCGCATCCGCGTCACCGCTTCCGGCAGCGCAACAGCCTGCGCCGCCGCAAGAGCGGCGACCACGAGCAGTCCAACGCCTCGCCGAGCATCAGTGAGCGGTTCAATGCACGACGCGCTCGAAGCTGAACTGCCCCGGCGACCGGATCGGATCGACGTCGACCGGGATCACGTCCTTCGGAACGAACCTGCCTTCGAGCAGCAGCTTGGACAGCGGGTTCTCAATCCGTTGCTGAATCGCACGTTTCAGCGGCCGCGCGCCAAACACCGGGTCGAACCCGACCTTGGCAAGTTCGGCCAGGGCCGCCGGCGACACCTCCAGCACCAGATCCATTTTTGCCAGCCGATCCTGCAATACCTGAATCTGGATCGCCGCAATCTTGGCAATGTGGGTTGCGTCCAGCGCATGGAACACCACGGTCTCGTCGATGCGGTTCAGGAACTCAGGGCGGAAGTGATTCTTCAGCTCGCCGGTCACCGCGTCCTTGATGTCTTCGCTGTCCTGCCCGACCATGCTCTGGATCATCTGCGAGCCGATGTTGCTGGTCATCACGATCACCGTGTTCTTGAAATCGACGGTGCGGCCATGGCCATCGGTCAGGCGCCCGTCGTCAAGCACCTGCAGCAGCACGTTGAATACATCGGGGTGCGCCTTCTCGACCTCGTCGAGAAGCAGCACGCTGTAGGGTTTGCGGCGCACCGCTTCGGTCAGGTAGCCGCCCTCCTCGTAGCCGACATAGCCCGGCGGGGCGCCGATCAGGCGCGCCACCGAATGCTTCTCCATGAACTCGCTCATGTCGATGCGCACCAGGTGGTCTTCCGAATCAAACAGAAAGCCGGCCAGCGCCTTGCACAGCTCGGTCTTGCCAACACCCGTGGGGCCCAGGAACAGGAAGGACCCGGTGGGCCGGTTCGGATCGGACAGACCGGCGCGCGAACGGCGGATCGCATTGGCCACCGCGGTGATCGCTTCATCCTGGCCGACCACGCGCTGGTGCAGCTTGCCCTCCATCAGCAGCAGCTTGTCGCGCTCACCCTGCATCATCTTGGCGACCGGAATACCGGTCGCGCGGCTCACCACCTCGGCAATTTCCTCGGCGCCGACCATCGTGCGCAACAGCTGCGCACGCCCGCCGTCCTTGGCATTCTTGGCCTTGCCGGCTTCCTGCGTCTGGGCGTCCTTGAGCTGTTTTTGCAGGCCTGGCAATTTGCCGTATTGCAGTTCGCCGGCCCGATTGAAATCGCCCTTGCGCGTCAGTTCCTTGATCTCGAAATCGACTTTCTCGATCTCCTGCATGATCGCCTTGGAGCCCTGCGCCTGCGCTTTTTCCGCCTTCCAGATCTCGTCCAGATCGGCGATCTCCTTCTGCAGCTTGCCGATCTCCTCCTCGATCAGCGCGAAGCGCTTCTGGGATGCCTCGTCCTTCTCGCGGCGCACCGCCTCGCGCTCGATCTGCAACTGGATCAAACGCCGGTCGAGCTTGTCCATTACTTCGGGCTTGGAATCGAGCTCGATCTTGATCTTGGACGCCGCCTCGTCGATCAGGTCGATTGCCTTGTCGGGTAGAAAGCGGTCTGTGATGTAGCGGTGGCTCAATTCCGCCGCGGCCACGATCGCCGGGTCGGTGATCTGCACGCCATGGTGCGCTTCGTAGCGCGCCTGCAGGCCTCGCAGGATGGCGATCGTCGCTTCCACCGACGGCTCGCCGACCAGGATTTTCTGAAAACGCCGCTCCAGCGCGGCATCCTTCTCGATGTACTTGCGGTACTCGTCGAGCGTGGTGGCGCCGACGCAGTGCA
>JBMOJJ010000309.1:0-4414 GCA_049315845.1 Rhodoferax sp. | reverse complement strand
CGGTCACGGTCACCGTGAAGGCAATGTAGAAGACCAGCGCGATCAGCGTGATCCAGGCAAACCAGGCGTCAAACTTGACGGCCAGCAGCGTCAGCACCATCGCGACCTCAATCAGCGTCGGGAAGATGCTGTAGAGCGAATACGAAATCAGCGAATTGACAGCCCGCGTGCCGCGCTCGATGTCGCGCGTCAGGCCGCCGGTCTGGCGCTCCAGATGAAAACGCAGGCTTAAAGCATGCAGATGACGGAACACCTGCAGCGAGATCGTCCGCGACGCGCCCTCGGTGGCCTTGGCAAAGATCAGCTCGCGCAGCTCGGCAAACAGGGTCGTGGACAGGCGCAACAGGCCATAGCCGACCAGCAGCGCGGCGGGCACCACCAGCAGCGCACTGGCGCCAACACCACCCCTGGGGTTCATGGTGTCCACCAGTTGCTTGAGAAGCAGCGGCACACTGACGTTGGCCATCTTGGCGCCCACCATGAACACCAGCGCGGCCATCACGCGCCACTTGTACTGCCACAGGTAAGGGAACAGGCGTCTGAGCGTGGCCCAGTCGGAGCGGGCGGGGGCTGGGGCGGGCACAGTGCCTGCGCCTTCACGAATGGGGCTGTGTTCGCCAGATCGGCGCATCGTGGACAATCTCTTTACAAAATGTTGAGGACAGAGCTGGCTCGCTTCGCGTAGCTGCAGTCTGTCCCGCAAAGTACTTACTTACAGGATTGTCCCCCATGTCTGCAAACACCAGCCCTGCCGGCGTCCGGTTGCCCATCGATGAGGAACTGGTGCTCAAGGTGATTCCGATGCCCGCCGACTCGAACGCCAATGGCGACATCTTTGGCGGCTGGGTCATGGCGCAGGTCGATCTGGCCGGCTCCGTCATCCCGGCCCGCTACACCCAGGGCCGCATGGCCACCGTGGCGGTGAATGAATTCATCTTCAAGCAGCCGGTGCGGGTCGGCGACATCCTGACCTTCTTCTCCAAGCTGGTGCGGATCGGGCGCACCTCGATCACGGTCAAGGTCGAGGTCTACGCCGAGCGCTTCAGCGCGCAGGGACAGTACATCAAGGTGACCGAGGCTTCCCTGACTTACGTTGCGATTGACGAGCAGGGCCGCCCGCGCCCGATTCCCGCTGCAGCCCCGCGATAATCCCCTCTTGCCAAAGCACTTCCCGCCCCTGCTGCTACCGCTGATCCTGGTCACCCTGACGGGCCATATGGCCATGTCGGGCGGACGCGTTTCAGGCTCGCTCTATGCGCTCAGCGTCGGCTCGCCCGAGATGGTGGTCGGCCTGTTCATGGCCACTTTTTCAGCCCTGCCGACGCTGGCGGCGATGTCGATCGGCCGCTGGGTGGACCGCATCGGCGCGCTGCCCGTGATGCGCTTTGGCGTGCTGGCGGTGCTGATCGGCGCCGTGGTGCCGGTGCTCTGGCTCAGCGTGCCGGCGCTGTTTGTGATGGCGGTGCTGATCGGCTTTGGCTTCAATGCAATGTCGGTGGCCGGCCAGCACACGGTGGGCGCAATGGCGCAGGGCCGCACGGCGGAACAGCGGCTGCGCAACTTCGGCTGGTACGCGCTGGGGCATTCGGCCTCCAGCGCGCTCGGCCCCTTCATCTCGGGTCTGCTGATCGACCATGCGGGTTTCCGCATGGCATTTGCCACCATGGCCGGCTTTACCTGCGCCGCCTGCTGGCTGGTGTTCAGAAAGCTGGTGACGCTGCCGGCGCCGGCCAAGGCACAGGCGCCAGCGCACGGAACGCCCCGACCCCAGGTCTGGCACGACCTGCTCGCTGCGCCGGAGCTGCGGCGCATCTACTACGTCAGCATGACGCTGTCGTGCTGCTGGGACCTGTTCATCGTGATGCTGCCGGTGCTGGGCACCCGGCTCGGGTTTTCCGCCTCCATCATCGGCACCGTGTTTTCGCTCTTTGCCGTGGGCACTTTCGTCAGCCGTGCGCTGATGCCCTGGCTCTCGACCCGTTTTCGGGAGTGGCAGATCATGCGCGCCGCGATGGCGATGATCGCCCTCGTCTTCATCGTGCTGCCCTGGGCCGGCGCGGCCATCGTCTTCATGGGCCTGGGATTCCTCTTTGGCAGCGCAATCGGCTTCAGCCAGCCCAATATGCTGTCGCTGCTGCACGCCGCCGCACCGAGCGGGCGCGGCGGCGAGGCGCTCGGCTTGCGCTCGCTGATCGGCAACGCGTCGTCGGTCTGGGTGCCGATCGCCTTCGGCCTGGCGGTCGGGCCGATCGGTGTCGCACCACTGCTTTGGACCGGCGCCAGCCTGATCAGCAGCGCGCTGCCCGCGGCGCACCGCGGCGTGCGGCATCATTTGCGCTGACCGAGGGCTTCAGCAGCTGAGGCGTGATCACCCCTGTCGCGCCCCGCAGTGTCCCGATACACTCTTCGTCCAGTGCCGTCGCCGTCGGGTTGATCTGAACCACCATGGCACCCGCCCGCCTTGCCAGCCCGGGGATGCGCGCCGCCGGCGGCACGATGGACTTCGCGAACGGGTGGTTCTTCCCCAATGCAGACGACAACGGGTCGAATAGGGCCACCACACTGACCGCACGCAGGGTCGGTACAAACCCTGTCAGCTATTCCACCGATTGCAGCTATAACTGTTGAGCCACGCAACTGGAGACCAAGTGCAGCTTTTACAACTGGTGATCAGCGGAATCGCACAAGGGTGCATCTACGGGCTGATCGCGCTGGGCTTTGTACTGATCTACAAGGCAACCGAGACCGTCAGCTTCGCCCAGGGCGAGCTGATGATGCTGGGCGCGTTCGGCGGCCTGGCAGCGATGACCATGCTCGGTTTTCCCTACTGGCTGTCGGTGCTTTCCACCATTGCCGGCATGGCGCTGTTCGGCGTTCTGCTGGAGCGCCTCGTGGTCCGCCCGATCCTGGGGCAGCCGGCGTTCTCGATCGTCATGCTGACGATAGGCATCGGCTACGTGACACGCGGACTGATCACGATGATCCCGACCATTGGCACCGAAACACACGCGCTGCCAGTGCCCTACAAGGACCAGATCTGGAACCTGGCCGGCCTGGTGCTCAATGTCGAGCAGATGATGGTGATCGCCGTCACCGCCGTGCTGTGCGTGCTGCTGTACCTGCTGTTTCGCTACAGCAAGCTCGGCATTGCGATGCAGGCGGCCTCACAAAACCAGTTGGCGGCCTACTACATGGGCATCCCGGTCAAGCAGCTCAACGGCATCGCCTGGGGCCTTGCCGCGGCCGTAGCAGCGGTGGCTGGCTTGCTGCTGGCACCCATTACCTTTGTCCACGCCAACATGGGCTTCATCGGCTTGAAGGCCATGCCCGCTGCCGTGGTTGGTGGCTTCGGCAGTCTGCCTGGCGCCATCGTCGGTGGCTTGACGATCGGCATTGTGGAGTCGCTGTCGGGCTTCTACCTGCCCGACGGCTTCAAGGATACGGCGGCCTACGTGGTTGTGCTGATCATGCTGGTGGTCAAGCCGAACGGTCTGTTTGGCGAAAAATTGAGGAAGAAAGTTTGAATACTTTGCGGGACAGACCAAGAATGGCGGAGCTATTTTGCTCTGTTCTCAACTGATTATGCGTTTCATCTTCAAAACCGACTACGCGCAGGACATTGATCTTGCCAAGCATGGCGGGCACGTCTTCTGGTACAGCGCGCTGATGCTGGTGCTGCTGGCGGCGCCCTGGCTGATGGCCGAGTACTGGCTGGCCCAGTTGACCTTTGTCCTGATCTACGCCATTGCCGGGCTTGGCTTGATGCTGCTGGCCGGCTTTACCGGCCTGTTCTCGCTCGGTCACGCGGCCTTTCTGGGCGTTGGCGCCTACACGCAGGCGGTGCTGACCAACGCCGGCTGGCCGTTTCCGATCGCGCTGGCCTGCGCTGCCGGCCTGTCGGCCGCAGTGGGTGTGGTGGTGGGCTTGCCCGCGCTGCGCGTCAAAGGCATTTACCTGGGCATGGCCACGCTGTCTTTCGGCTTTATCGTGGAAGAAGTGCTGGCGCGCTGGGAGTCTGTCACCGGTGGCAACGCCGGCGTTCACATCAAGCAGCCGGTGCTCTTTGGCTGGACGCTGGACTCCGGCGACAAGTTCTATTTTCTGTGTCTGCTGATCACGGTGCTGGCCACGCTGGGCATTCTCAACCTGCTGCGCACACCGACCGGGCGCGCCTTTGTCGCGATCCGGGACTCCGAGATCTCGGCGCAGAGCATGGGCATTCACCTGGCGCGCTACAAGACGCTCTCATTCGCCCTGTCGGCAGCGTTGGCTGGCGTTGCCGGCGCCCTGTACGCGCACAAGCTGCAGTTCATCTCGCCGGACCAGTTCAACATCCTGCAGTCGATTGACCTGCTGCTCATGATCGTGATTGGTGGCCTGGGCTCGGTGCATGGCGCGTTTCTGGGCGCCATCT
>JBMOJJ010000308.1:0-4420 GCA_049315845.1 Rhodoferax sp. | reverse complement strand
CAGCGGGCGGCCAGCCTTGACGATCTCTTCGAGCAGCGGCAGCAAGGCCTTCAGCGAGGTCAGCCGGCCTTCGCACAGCAGGATGGCCGCGTCCTCCAGCACCGCGCTCTGGCGCTCGACGTTGTTGATGAAATAGGGCGACAGGAAGCCGCGGTCGAACTGCATGCCCTCGACCACCTCGAGCATGCTGACCAGGCCGGAGCCGTCTTCGATCGATATCGCGCCCTCGCGCCCCACCTTGTCGATCGCGCTGGCCAGCAGGTCGCCGATCGAGCGCTCGTTGTTGGCCGAGATCGCCGCCACATGAGCGATCTCCTGGGAGGTCGTACAGGGCCTGGCGATCCGCTTGATCTCGGCCACCAGCTTGTCGATCGCCAGCTCGATGCCGCGCTTCAGGTCCATCGGGTTCATGCCGCCGGCAAGGTAGCGCATGCCTTCCTGGATCATGCCGTGCGCCAGCACGGTGGCGGTGGTGGTGCCGTCGCCGGCCATCTCGCTGGTGCGGGCGGCGACCTCGCGCAGCAGCTGCGCGCCCATGTTCTCGAAACGGTCTTCGAGCTCGATCGACTTGGCGACCAGCACACCCGAGTTCACGATCTGGGGCGGCCCGAACTCGCGCTCCAGGATGACGGTGCGTCCGCGCGGCCCCAGCGTGACCTTGACCGCCTCGGCCAGCGCGTCGACGCCGCGGCGGATCTTGTCGCGGGCAGCATCGTGAAAAATGAGTTCCTTGTGTTTCATGGCTTCGGCGTCTTCATTGGTCCGTGCCTGCGGCTGCCTGGCCGAACCTCCCTGAACCCGCCGTCGTGTGACCTGGGGCGACTATGCCGGCGGCCTGCCGGGCTGATGTTGATTATTCGCAAGCGCTCGCCGCTTCAGCCGAGATCGCCAGCTGCGCCTGCTCGCGGTATGCTCGATACACTGGGTTCCTGTTTCTGCACGTCATCCCCGACCCGAATGGAGTTTTCAACATGCTGACCTTGCCGACCTATGAGGATGTGATTGCGGCCGCGCTGCGGCTCCAGGGCCATGCCCACCGCACACCGGTGCTGCGCTCGCGCACGGCGGACGAAAAGCTTGGCGCCAGCCTGTTCTTCAAGTGCGAGAACTTCCAGCGCATGGGGGCGTTCAAGTTTCGCGGCGCGTTCAATGCGCTGTCCAGGTTCAGCGCCGCGCAGCGGCAGGCCGGCGTGATCACCTTCTCGTCTGGCAACCACGCGCAGGCGATTGCGCTGTCGGCGCGCATTCTCGGCATTCCGGCCACGATCCTGATGCCGGTCGACGCGCCGCAGGCCAAGATCGACGCCACGCGCGGCTATGGCGGCGAGGTGATCCTGTTCGACCGCTTCAAGCAGGACCGCGAGGCGCTGACGCGCGAGCTCGCGCAGCAGCGCGGCCTGACGCTGATCCCGCCGTACGACCATCCGGACGTGATCGCCGGGCAGGGCACGGCGGCCAAGGAGCTGTTTGACGAGGTCGGCGAACTCGACCTGCTGCTGACGCCGCTGGGCGGCGGCGGTCTGCTGGCCGGTTCGGCGCTGTCGGCGCGCGCGCTGTCGCCGGCCTGCAAGGTCTATGGGGTCGAGCCGCAGGCTGGCAACGACGGCCAGCAGTCGTTTCGCAGCGGCGCGATTGTCCACATCGAGACGCCGAGCACGATTGCCGATGGCGCGCAGACCCAGCATCTGGGGCAGTACACGTTCGGCGTGATCCGGCGCGACGTGGAAGACGTGCTGACCGCCAGCGATGCGCAACTGGTCGAGGCGATGCGCTTCTTCGCCGAGCGGATGAAGATGCTGGTCGAGCCGACCGGCTGCCTTGGTTTTGCCGGCGCCTGCCATGCCGGCCTGCCGATCGCCGGAAAGCGCGTCGGCGTGATCATCAGCGGCGGCAACGTCGACCTGCGCCGCTTTGGAGAACTGATCGCCTCATGACCGGGCCGGCGCGCATATCCAGGGCGGCGCTGCTGACGACCAGCGTCATGCATCTGGCCCTGCTCTGGCTCGTGCTGCAGTCGCCGCCGATGGTCAACTCGGTGCGCGCGGTGGTCCATTACCTGGCGCCGATCACGCTGCGGCCCGACAAGACGCCGGAGCCGGTCAGCGAGCCGCCGCCGCTGCCGCTGCCGCTTCCCAGGCTCAAGACGGTGACCGAAATCGTCGCGCCGGCGCCAGCGCCGCCGCTGCCACCCGTGATTCAGCCGAAGGCGATCGAACTGCCGCCAGAGAAGCCGGTGGAGCTGAAGATCCAGCCGGCCTTGCCGCCGCCGGTGCCGGTGCCGGTGCCGGTGCGACGCGAGCAGATGCTGCCGCAGCCGCCGGCGCTACTGCCCTTGCCGGTGCCCAAGCCGGAGCCGGTTCTGGCGGCCGAAGTGCTGCCCGAGCCGCCCCCCGTGCCAAAGCCTGCGCCGGCGCCCGTTCCAGTGCCCGCGCCGATGCCGGAACCTGCTCCGGCTCCGACGCCCGTTCCAGTGCCAGCACCCGCGCCAGCACCAGCACCAGCACCTGCACCTGCACCTGCACCAGCACCTGCACCTGCACCTGCACCCGCACCCGCACCCGCACCCGCACCCGCACCCGCACCCGCACCCGGGCCGGCGCCAGCGCCAGCGCCCGCAGCGGGACCGGCGCCAGTGCAGGCGGCGCGACCGGCGGCGATCACACAGGTGGAGCTTGCGCCCGGCGGCGCAGCGGGCGGCGCGCCGCCTGCGCCGGCCAGAGCGGCCCAACCCGGGCCCAGCGCTGCGCCGGCCGCGCCCAGCCTTTATCCTTATGTCATGAAGAATTCACCGCGCCAGCGCAGTCTGTCGGAGATGGTCAACGAGCAACTCAACGGCGGCGCGCGGCGCGACCGGCTGGAAGAGGGCATGGCAGGCGCTGCGAAGCCCGACTGCATCGCCCCGAATGCATCCGGTAGCCTGCTCAGTGCGATCACGATCCCGATTGCCGCGCTCAGCGACAAGTGCAAATAGCCGCAGCGCCCGAATTGGCAAGCGAACACCTTACTCAACCGTATCTTCAGGAAGCATCATGTCCAGTCAAGTTTTTCCTTCATCGCGCACCCGGTTCTGGCTCGCCTTGCTGCTGCTGGCGCTCGGCCTGCTGGGCCTGGATCTGGCGCAGGCGCAGTCGGGCGCGCCGGTGATCTTCACGCCGGTCCCGGCGGCGCTGGCCAATCCCTATGGCCTGCGCTCGGTCTGGGCGCAGGGCGACTGGGTCGCCAGGGCAACGCTGCTGCTGCTGGCCCTGATGTCCTTGCTGAGCTGGTATTTCATCTTTGCCAAATGGATGGCGCAGCGGGTGCTGAATCTGCAGGTGCTGACGGCCAACCAGGCCTTTGCCAGCGCCGAGGCGCTGCACCGGCGCAGCGAGGCGCTCGGGCAGAACAGTCCGTTTCGCCAGATGGTGGTGTCGGCGCTGGAGGCGGCCAGCCGGCACGCCAGCCTGGCCGGACAGGTCGATCTGAACAGCTGGCTGAGCCAGAATATCGTGCACTCGGTGGCCACGCTGCAGATGCGCAGCCAGGAGGGCCTGTCGGTGCTGGCCACGGTCGGCGCGACGGCGCCGTTTGTCGGCCTGTTCGGCACCGTCTGGGGCATCTACAACGCGCTGGTGACGATAGGCGTGTCGGGGCAGGCGTCGATCGAGAAAGTGGCGGGCCCGGTCGGCGAAGCGCTGATCATGACCGCGCTGGGCCTGGCGGTTGCGGTGCCCGCGGTGCTGGCCTACAACGCGCTGGTGCGCCGCAACCGCGTGATCCTGCACGCGATCAAGGGCTTCGGCTCCGAACTGCACACGCAGCTGCTGGTTGAAATCGACAAGAACCAGCAGGCCGTCGCCCGCAGGAGTGCCTGAGCATGGCGATCAGCTACCGGGACCCGCCGGACGACGACGCCGATCTGTCGGAGATCAACACCACGCCGCTGGTCGACGTGATGCTGGTGCTGCTGATCATCTTCCTGATCACGATCCCGGTCATCAACACCTCGGTCGCGGTGCGCCTGCCGCGCGAGGCGACCCAGCTGCGCCAGAGTCAGCCCGAGACGGCGCTGATCTCGGTCGACGCGGCCGGCGCCAGCTACTGGTTCGATGCGCGCCTGAGCGACCCACAGAGCCTGCAGCACAAGCTGATGCAGCTCGCCAGCCGGTCGGCGCAGTCCGAGGTTCACATCCGCGCCGATGCGCGTGCCGACTATGAAGCCGTGGCCCGCGTGCTCTACGCCTGCCAGCAGGCCGGCATCGCGCGCATTGGTTTTGTCACGGAGCCCGGCCGTGGCGATTGATTTCGACGCCGCGCTCGATCCGGCCGAGCCCGAGTTCAGCACGGCGGTGAACATCACGCCCTTGATCGATGTGCTGCTGGTTTTGCTGGTGATGTTCATCATCACGATCCCGATCCAGCTGCATTCGGTCAACATGGA
>JBMOJJ010000307.1:0-4433 GCA_049315845.1 Rhodoferax sp. | reverse complement strand
TCGCAGTGGAAACCGATGACGGTCTGCTTTACTCCTGGCGCGATCTCGACCGGGCCACGGCCATGCTCGCAAACTTGCTTTTTTCACTCGAACTGCCGGCGGGCTCCCGCATCGCCGCGCAGGTCGACAAGTCGGTTGAAGCGATGTTGCTGTACCTTGCGACCTTGCGCGCAGGCTTTGTCTACCTGCCCCTCAATGCCGCCTACCAGAGCGCCGAGATCGAATATTTCATCGGCAATGCCGAGCCCGCAGTGGTGGTCTGCTCGGGCGCCAATTTTGGCTGGGTGAGCAAGATCGCGTTCAAGTCCGGCACCCGCAACGTCTTTACCCTCAACAGCGACCGCACTGGGTCGCTGCTGGAGCGCGCCGCATGTTGCCCGGACCAGCATGCCGTCGCTATCAGGCAGGACGATGATCTGGCGGCCATCATCTACACCAGCGGCACCACCGGGCGTTCCAAGGGAGCGATGCTGACGCACGCAAACCTGCTCAGCAACGCCCAGGTGCTGAAGGATTACTGGGGCTGGCGAAGTGAGCAGCAGGGCGGCGACGTGCTGATCCATGCGCTGCCGATCTTTCATGTGCACGGGCTTTTTGTGGCCATTCACGGCGCGCTGCTCAATGGCAGCAAGATGATCTGGTTGAGCAAGTTCGATCCCGCTCTGGTGATCCAGAAGATGGCGCAGGCGACGGTCTTCATGGGTGTTCCAACGCTCTATGTCCGGCTTCTGAACGAGCCTGGACTGACCCGCGAGGCCACCCGCCACATGCGGCTCTTCATCGCCGGGTCGGCGCCCTTGCTGATCGAAACCTTTTCCGAATGGCAAAGAAGAACAGGGCACACGATCCTGGAACGCTACGGCATGAGCGAAACCGTGATGCTGACCTCCAACCCCTATCACGTCGGGCAGGGGCAGCGGCGCGGCGCAACCGTCGGCCTTCCGTTGCCGGGCGTCAGCTTGCGCGTGACGGATGAGGCGGGCAGGCCGGTGTCGGCCGGCGAGATTGGCGGCATCGAGGTAAAGGGCCCGAACGTGTTCAAGGGGTACTGGCGGATGCCGGAAAAGACGGCCGAAGATTTCACCCCGGACGGCTATTTCAGGACCGGCGATGTCGGGAAAAGCGACGCGCTGGGCTACGTATCGATCGTGGGGCGCAGCAAGGACCTGTTCATCAGTGGCGGCTACAACGTCTATCCGGCCGAGATCGAAGGCCACATCAATGAGCTGGCCAACGTGGCCGAAAGTGCGGTGGTTGGTGTTGCGGACGCTGATTTCGGCGAAGTCGGTGTTGCGGTCGTGATCCCCAAGCCGGGTGCCGTGCTGGATCCGGAGCGCATCATTGCCAGCCTGAAGGCCACACTGGCGAATTTCAAGGTCCCCAAGCGCTGCTTCGTCGTCGACGAACTGCCACGCAATGCGATGGGGAAGGTTCAGAAGAACATTCTTCGAGCGCAGTACGCAAGCGCCTGCAAGCGCTGACGGGCGAACCCGGCCGCGACTAGCGCAGCACCAGCACCGGTACGTGCGAGTGGGTCAGAACCTGTTGGGTCTCGCTGCCCAGCAGCAGCCGCTTGAAGCCGCGGCGACCATGCGACGCCATCACGATCAGATCGCATTTGTGTTTCTTTGCGGCCGCGATCACGGCATCCGAGACCAGATCCGACTTGACGGTCAGTGCCTTTGCCTTCACACCTTTGGCCAGGGCTGCCTTCTGCACGCCGTCAACGATCGCCTGGGCATCTTCGGCCCATTGCTTTTCGACCCGGCTGACCTCCGCCGCCTGCAAGGCCAAACCGCCTTCGAAATAGCTTTGAGGGTAACGCGGGATCACCTTCAGCGCCACCAATTCCGCCCCGGTCAGCGCGGCCAGCGAGATGGCACTGGCAACCGCTTTTTTCGACAAGGTCGATCCGTCAGTGGCCACAAGAATCTTCTGGTACATAAATCCCTCCTGTTGGATGATGAGGTTCAGCTTACTCCTATTGCCGCGCGTCAATTTGACTTTGGTCAGTTAAACTGCTCGCTTGCGCACACTTACGGATCCCATGTCATCTGCAAGTCCTGCCGCCACGCCGGCGGCGCCTCAAACAAGCGACGACCGGCGGTCGCAGGCATGGGCTGACAGGCCGGAGGCTGGCGCAGCGGCTGACCCCTTTTGCCTGCTCGATGACGCGCAGGAATGGTCCGCCTTCAGTCGTCCTGACGCCCGCCTGCCCGATTGCTGGGAATCCAACCTGTTGATCGAGGGCATCCACTGCGCTGCTTGCGCCCTGACCATCGAGGCGGCGCTTCTGCGCGTGCCGGGTGTGGTTCAGGCCCATGTCAGCGCTGGCAGTCACCGGGCGCGTGTTGTCTGGTCCCCTGAATCGGTCCTGCCTTCGGCCTGGATGCGGGCCGTGAATCTGGCCGGTTACCGTGCTGTTCCCGCCAATGATGCTTTTGCGCGTGAACAGCGCAAGAGCGAAGCACGAAAGGCGCTGTGGCGTCTGTCGGTGGCCGGCTTGTGCATGATGCAGGTGATGATGTACGCCTATCCCGCCTATGTCGCTGCACCGGGTGATCTGTCGGCCGAGATGGAGCAGCTTCTGCGCTGGGCCTCGTGGGTCCTGACGCTGCCGGTGATCCTTTTCTCCTGCGGTCCTTTTTTTGAAAACGCGCTGCGCGATGTGCTGCAGCGCCGCGTCAGCATGGACCTGCCGGTTGCTCTGGGCATGGCGATCACCTTTGCGGTCAGCAGCGTCGGCACGTTCAGTCCGACCGGTCATTTCGGTCGCGAGGTCTATTTCGATTCGCTCACCATGTTTGTGTTCTTCCTGCTGTCCGGCCGCTGGCTGGAACTGCGCCTGCGGGATCGGACGGCCGGTGCGCTCGAAGCGCTGATGAATCGGCTGCCGGACAGTGTCGCACGTCAGAAGCCGGACGGCAGTTTTGAGCGCGTGCCGGTGCGCCGCCTGCAAGCCGGAGATCTGATTCAGGTTCTTCCCGGCGAGACCTTCCCGGCTGATGGGCCGGTGTTGCAGGGCGACACCCTGGCGGACGAGGCGCTGCTCACGGGGGAGTCCAGGCCGGTGGCGCGCGGCGTCGGCAGCAACGTTGTTGCCGGTAGTCACAACCTCTCCAGTCCGGTCCTGGTACGGGTCGAGCAGACCGCCGGGCAAACCCGGTTTGCCCAAATTGTGGCGCTGATGAAGAGTGCGTCAACCAGCAAACCTCAGTTGGCGCAACTGGCGGATCGAATTGCCAAGCCATTCCTGATCGCAGTGCTGCTGGCCGCTGGTCTGGCGTGCGCGTTCTGGTGGGAGAGGGACCCCGGTCATGCGCTGATGGTCGCGGTGGCGGTGCTGGTGGTGACATGCCCTTGTGCGCTGTCGCTGGCGACGCCGGCGGCAATGCTGGCGGCGGCCGGTTCGCTCGCGCGTCGCGGCACGCTGGTGCGCAATCTGGAGGCCTTTGAATCGCTGGCCGCAGTCGATACCGTGATCTTCGACAAGACCGGAACCCTGACCCGGGACGCAATGGTCCTGGTTTCGACCCGGCTGCGTGACGGCGTTGCGCTGGCGCAGGTGCGGGGCATGGCCGGGGCTTTGGCGCGCATTTCACTGCACCCTGTTGCAAGGGCGCTGGCGGCTGCGGGCGCAGAGGCGGATTCAGCGCTGTGGAGGGTCGAAGGCGCGCGGGAGGTGGCTGGCGGCGGGATCGTTGGCCGGGTCTGGGCCGATGACGACCGGCCAGGCGCAAAGGAATTGCGCCTGGGTTCGGCGCAGTTCTGCGGCGTCCCGGCAAACCAGTCGGATTCCTCGCAATCCTATTTGAGTGATGAGCATGGCTGGTTGGCAACATTCGAGCTGCAGGAGGAACTGCGGCCTGATGCCAGGGAGGCGGTGGCGGCTTTTCAAGGCGCCGGCATGCGGGTCCACCTGCTGTCAGGCGACAGCGCGCAGGCGGCGGCGCGGGTCGCGGCCCAGGTTGGCATCAGCGAGTATCGCGGCCATTGTTCACCGCAGGACAAGCTCGATTTTCTACGCTCGGCCCAGCATGGTGGCCGCAAGGTGGCGGTGGTCGGGGATGGTCTCAATGACGGGCCGGTGCTGGCCGGCGCCCACGTGTCGTTTGCATTTGGACGCGCCGTGCCATTGGCGCAGGCGCAGGCTGATTTTGTGATTCTGGGCGAGCAGATCAGTGAGGTATCCAGTGCATTTCAAGTGGCCCAGCGGACCTTGCGGGTTGTGCGCCAGAACCTCTGGTGGGCTGCGCTGTACAACGCGGTCTGTGTGCCGCTGGCCGTCGCTGGGTGGCTTCCGGCCTGGCTGGCGGGGCTGGGCATGGGCTTGAGTTCGCTGCTGGTGGTCGTCAACGCTTTGCGTCTTTCTAGAATACCCGAATCCTAAAAGGGTCTTTATGGATATACTTTACCTACTGATTCCTTTGTCC
>JBMOJJ010000306.1:0-4462 GCA_049315845.1 Rhodoferax sp. | reverse complement strand
CGGTAACGATCGCCGGCAAGATGGTGCGCAAGCACGCCTGCGTTGACGGCCCCGAACTCGACAGCCACATCATCGACTGGGACAAGTTCCTGCCGCGCTTCAATCAGTTCAAGGTGCAGGAGCAGGAGAGCCGGGTGGCGCACGGGTTTGCCTGAAGCCAGAAGCGAGGGATTCGGTGCGCGATTGACAATGGTCAAGGTGCAGCGAATGGGTTCGCCGGATACTGTTTTTAACCAAAGGAGTTCCCGCTATGTTCAAACACATCCTCGTTCCGGTCGACGGCTCGGCCACCGCGCAATTGGCGGTTGAGAAGGCGATCAGGCTGGCCAAGGCGTTTGACAGTCGCGTCACCGCGATCTTTGTCATTGATCCCTACCCTTTTACCGGGGTTGGGACTGATTTTGCCTATGGCCAGGCCGAGTATCTGAGCGCGGCAACGGCCGAGGCGAACGCCGCGATCAAGGCCGTCAAGCTGGCGTTCGAGCAGGCGGCGGTCAGCGTCAACACTTCTGTGATTGAATCCCATACCGCCTGGCGCGGCGTGGTGGAGGCCGCCGAGTCATTGCAGGCTGATCTGATCGTGATGGGCTCGCATGGGCGCAGCGGTCTGGAAAAGCTGGTGCTCGGCAGTGTCACGCAGGCTGTTCTGTCGCACACCAAGCTGCCGGTGCTGGTGGTGCGCGACTGAAACAGCCGCGCTGCAGAACGCTACCCGCACTGCCCGACGTAGCCGCACGCGGTGCAGAAATCACAACCGTCCTTGTGGATGACGGTCGGGTTGCCGCACTCGGGGCAGACCTTGCCGGCCATCGTGGTTGGCGCTTCCTGATTTTTCGGCGCGTCGAGCACGCCCATTTCGCGCAAGGGCAGGCCGTCTTCGTCGAGCACACCCAGCATCGCGTAGCGGTGAATGATCAGGCGCGCGATGTAGGCCACGGTCGAAGGCCAGGTCTGCTGACGACGCTCTCCATGCGGTAAACCCGGCACGAACGCCATGAAATGACCCAGCGGCTCGGCGTAGTTCAGCAGCTTGCGCAACTTCATTCCGATCCAGGCCGGGTCGATGACCCGCATATCGAGCGAGAGCAGGCGGGCCAGCCCATCGAGCGCGCGCGGGTAATTGCCGGAAAACCCCACCGCGCAGGGACGCGTCACGGTCAGGCCATCCTGGCCCGGCAGATTGACCTCTTTGAGCGTCACCGTGAACGATTCGCCGGTAGCGGGGTTGTCGACGTCAACCGACCACGCCAGCGTGCCGGAGGGGCCGGTTTGCGGCTCGCCACGGCTGAACATCGCATCCAGCACCGGTGTGGGCATCTGCGTGTCCGCGCCAGCGAGCGCCTTCAACTGGTCGCAGCGCCAGCGGATCACGGCCGCGGTCGCCGCCACCACGCCGGGGAACAGGCGCTGCTCGCCATGCGGCGGGAAGGGCATCTCGAACGAATGCTCTTCCGCCACCGTCGCCAGCGCATCGAGCTTGAGCTGCAGCCAGGCCGGGTCGTTGGCCCGCAGATCCATTGAAAGCGTCTTGGCCAGCGCGCCCAGGCCGCGCGGTTGATCTGTGCCATTGACCCAGACCTCAAACGGCTTGGGCGCGCCGCCTTCTTCGGGCGCGAGTTCGCCGACAAACAGCGCAAAGCTGCCAAACGGGTGCTGCACCATGAAAGTCCAGGCCGGGTTGCCGGCGGGCAGCTCGGGCCGGCTGGGCCAGCGCAGCGATGACAGCACCGGAACCGGCAGGCGCTCCAGCGACAGGCGGTGATTGGTGCCCTCGATCTGCAGCGGCGTGGTGGTGGCCACCGAACTCGGCGTGACGCTCAGCACCGATCCCAGGATCGAATTGGGCCGGTAGGTGGCCAGGCCCTTCAGACCGGATTGCCATGCCTCCATGTACAGGTGCTGGAACTCGGCATAGGGGTAGTCCGCCGGCACGTTGACGGTCTTGGAAATGGCGGTGTCGATGAAAGGGGCGACCGCAGCGACCATCGCCTCATGGGCTTGCGCGCTCATTTCCAGCGCGGTAACGAAGGCTGTCGTCAGCGGCGTGTCTTCGCCGAACATGTGGCGGTACAGGCGCCAGGCATGGTCCTCCACCGCATATTCCTTGAAACTGCCGTCCACCATGCGCTTCTTGCGCGTGTAGGTCCAGCTGAAAGCGGGCTCGATGCCATTGCTGGCGTTGTCGGCAAACGCCAGGCTGATGGTGCCGGTGGGCGCGATCGACAGCAGGTGTGAATTGCGAAGGCCATGGGCGCGCACGCGCTCCTTGAGCGCCGGCGACAGACGCGATGCAAAGGTCTGTCCACTGAGGTAGAGGTCGGCATTGAAGAGCGGGAAGGCGCCGCGCTCGCGCGCCAGTTCAACCGATGCATCGTAGGCGGTGTCGCGCATCAGCTCGGAAATCCGCCGCGCCATGTCGCGCGCTTCCTGAGTGTCGTAGCGCAGGTTCAGCATCACCAGCGCGTCGCCCAGCCCGGTAAAGCCCAGGCCGACGCGGCGCTTGCTGCGGGCTTCCTCCTGCTGCTGTGGCAGCGGCCAGACGGTGACGTCGAGCACGTTGTCGAGCATGCGGGTGGCGACGCGCGCCACGTCGGCAAACGCGGCCTGGTCAAAATGCGCGCCTTCTTCAAACGGCCGCACGATGAAACGGGTCAGGTCGATCGATCCCAGGCAGCAGCAGCCATAGGGCGGCAGCGGCTGCTCGGCGCATGGATTGGTGCTGGCGATGGTCTCGCAATAGGACAGATTGTTGTCGCGGTTGATGTGGTCCAGGAACAGGACGCCGGGTTCCGCATGGTCGTAGGTGGAACGCATGATCTGGTCCCACAACTCGCGCGCCGCCAGTTTGCGGTAGATCCACAAACCGCTGTCTTTTTCCTGGTAGGCGCCCGCCGCCTTCTGCGCCGCGCCGGGCTCGGCGCGATGCACCAGCGTGAACTCCCTGTTCTGCTGCACCGCTTCCATGAAGGCGTCGCTGACACCGACCGAGATGTTGAAGTTCTTCAGGTCGCCAGCGTCCTTGGCGTGAATGAATTCCTCGATATCAGGATGGTCGCAGCGCAAGACGCCCATCTGTGCACCGCGCCGGGCGCCGGCGGATTCGACGGTTTCGCAGGAGCGGTCAAACACGCGCATGTAACTGACCGGCCCGGAAGCGCTGCTTTGCGTGCTGCCGACCCACGCGCCACGCGGCCGGATGCGCGAGAAGTCGTAGCCGACACCGCCGCCGCGGCGCATCGTTTCAGCGGCCTCCGTCAGTGCGGTATAGATTCCCGGATGACCGTCCTCGACATGCGCGATGGAATCGCCAACCGGTTGCACAAAGCAATTGATCAGCGTGGCCGACAGCGTTGTGCCGGCGGCCGACTGAATCCGCCCGGCCGGCAGGAATCCGTTTTGCAGCGCCTGCAGGAATCTGGCTTCCCACTGTTTTCGCGTTTCCGGTGCCTCGACCGCAGCCAAGGCGCGCGCCACGCGCTGATTGACCTCGAAAATTGTCTTTTCCTCTCCTTTGCCGTATTTCTCGATCAGCACTTCTTCGCTGATCTGCTGCGGCGCCAGCGCCAGTTCTGGTCTTGTTCGTTCCGGGGTTTTTTGTGACATGAATTGTTTCCTCAAAAAAGCATTGAAATATAGAACCGCGCATCACGCGATTGATTGATTTGCGACAAGTCGGACGGTAAACGGTTGAGCTATTGGGGTAACTGCTTGGCCACTACAGGTAGTGTCTGACCACTGAAGAAAGCGCTACATCTAGTTCATTATGCCAAAGAATAGGAATCGACAAGGCCATGGCCTTTGTTTTTTTAAGACTAATATCGGCGCGCCTGACCAAACCATTGCCAGGGCCATGAGGCAGGACAGAATGCCGCAGGAACTGCACTCAGGGAAGGCAGCTTCGCAAGCAGGTTCCGTAACGCCGCCGGCGCTGGCGGTGCGGCTCGGTCACAGAATCAGAGGGGTCTGCGAGGCTGCGAGATCGACCCCGAGGACGCTGGGGCAGTTCTATACCGTGCTGGCCGCCGTGGCAAAAGCTGCCTCGGCATTCTTGCCATCATGGCAACGCACTGAAGCTGTTGCGCCTGCCGGGTCGTTCGCCGGTTTCAAGCTGAGCCGCCTGCTAGCGGACATTTGGGCGTGTCTGAACTTCAGCCGGCGCGGGAGCTTTCTATCTCTTGACTGGCGGAGTGAGGGCAAGGCGCTCGGCGCGGGCGATGCCATCTTCCAGCGAGTTTCGGTCAGCCGAGCCTTGCGCCATTTGCAGTGACAATTGGCGCCAGTAATCGGCAGCGAGCGCAAACTCGCGCCGCTCATACGCTGCACTGCCCGCCATTTCCAGGGCCTTTGGATAGGCTGAACTCAATGCAAGCGCGCGCGATACCAGTTCGGTCGGTCTTCCCTTGAGTGAGCCGCCCTGAGCCATGCCGAGCGCGTCCGCCCAATCGCACAGGACACCGGGGTC
>JBMOJJ010000305.1:0-4463 GCA_049315845.1 Rhodoferax sp. | reverse complement strand
AGGTGGACCGCCTGCTGGGTCTGGACAGCGGCGCCGATGACTATGTCTGCAAACCTTTTGGCCCGCGCGAGGTGGTGGCACGGGTGCGCGCGCTGTTGCGCCGCTCCGAGGGCAGGACGGTGGCAGCAGCACAGCCCTGGACGATTGATGAGGCGTCGTTCAGGATTTCCTGGCGCGGCCAGTGGCTGACACTGACCCGGCTTGAATTCCTGATGCTGCGCCTGCTGCTGAGCCGGCCGGGCCGGGTCTTCTCACGCTCGCAGTTGCTTGACTGCGTGCACGACGACCTGCGCGACGTGAGCGACCGCGCGATCGACAGCCACATCAAGAACCTGCGTCGCAAGATCGAAGCGGCCGAGCCCGGTTGCGACTGCATCGCTTCGGTCTATGGTGTAGGCTACCGCTTCGACGCCTAGCGTTCACTCTTCCTAACTTCGAGGTCTTCGAGCATGAGCAATCGCTTGCGCGGCGTTTTCGCCCCGGTTCTGACACCGTTCACCCCGTCACTGGCGCCCGACGTCAAGCGCTTCGTCGCGCACTGCCGCTGGTTGATTGACAAAAAGGCCGGTCTGGCCATCTTTGGCACCAACTCGGAAGCAGCTTCGCTCGCGGTGGCGGAACGCCTTGCCTTGACCGATGCAATTCTGGAGGCCGGCATTCCGGCGGCGCGCCTGATGCCTGGAACCGGCGGCTGCTCGATCACCGATGCCATCACGCTGACCCGGCATGCGGTTCTGAACGGCGCCGGCGGCGCCCTGATGCTGCCGCCATTCTTCTACAAGGGGGTCTCCGACGAGGGCCTCTTTGCCTACTACGCCGAAGTGATCGAGCGCGTTGGCGATGAACGCCTGAAGGTCTATCTTTATCACATTCCCCAGGTCACCCAGGTGCCGATCACAATGAACCTGATCGCGATGCTGCGCAAGCGCTATCCGCAAACCGTGGTCGGCGCCAAGGATTCGTCGGGCAATTGGGACAACACCAAGGCGATGATCGACAACTTTGCGCAGGACGGCTTTGATGTCTTCCCGGCCAGCGAGTCGCTGCTCTCCAGAGCATTGCCGCTGGGTGCGGCGGGCTGCATCAGCGCCACCGTCAACATGAACCCGGCCGGCATCCATGCGCTGTTCGAGGGCTGGAACGGTCCGACCGGCGCCGCGCTGCAGGCCAAGGCCGATCTGATCCGGAGCATTTTTCAGGCCGTGCCCATGATCCCGGCCATGAAGCGGGTTGTCGCCGGGATCTGCAAAGAGCCGTCGTGGGGCTTGGTGCGCCCGCCGCTTTGCGCGCTTGGCGAGGCTGCGGCCGTGGATTTGCTGCAGAAACTGGCCGCGGCCGGCTTCGACATGCCCGGCTATCCGAAGGCCTGAACGACATCGCCCTGAACAGATCTGCGTGGTGACGGCTGCCAGTGCGCGGTCGGGCTGCTTCCCAGTCACGCTCCCCGGCCGCAACGCCCGCAACCGCGTTCAACCAATCAAACCGCGCGCGATGATGGTTCTCTGGATTTCTGAAGACCCCTCGTAGATGCGCAGTATCCGGGCATCGCGAACGTAGCGCTCGAGCGGAAAGTCGCGCGTATAGCCGTAGCCACCGTGAAGCTGCAGCGCACGGTCGGTGACATAGCCGACCATCTCCGAGGCATGCAGTTTGGCCATCGCCGACTGCTGCGTGAAATTCTTTCCCGCTGTGCGTAGCGCAGTGGCTTGCAAGGTCAGCGCCCATGAGGCTTCCAGCCGCAATTTCATGTCGGCCAGCATCCACTGAATGCCCTGGCGCGTGGCGAGCGGCTCTGCCGCGACCTTGCGCTCCTTGACCCATTGGACAGCAGCGTCGAGTGCGGCCTGCGCCAGCCCCAGCGCGGTGGCGGCGACATCAAGCCGGCTGTTGTCAAGCACTTTCATCGCGGTCCGAAAGCCTGAGCCTTCCTCACCGAGGCGCTGGCCGGCCGGAACATAGACATTTTCAAAAGCAATCTCAAAAGCATGCGCGGCCCGGATGCCCATCAGCTTTTCGTGGCTTGAGATTCGCACGCCGGGCGTCTTGGTCTCGACCACAAACGCGCTGACGCCGCGTGCGCCGGCGTGGCTGTCGGTCTTGGCAAAAACCACCAGGAAACTGGCCTCCGCCGCATTGGAGATGAACTGCTTGACACCGTCGATGCGGTAACCGTCACCATCGGGCACGGCACGGGTGCGCATGTCCACCGGGTTGGAGCCACCCAGCGGCTCGGTCAGTGCAAAGCCGCAGAGTTGTTCGCCGCGCGCGGCCGCAGGCAGCCAGCGCTCGCGCTGCTCATCGTTGCCGCCAATGAGCACAGCATCGCTGCCCAGGTACTGCGCCCCGATCATGGAAGAGGTGGCGGCGCACGCGCGCGAGATTTCGACCAGTGCCAGCAACATGCCGGTCGGGCTGACGCCGGGGCCACCCCAGCGCTCGGGAATGTTCATGCCCATGACGCCCAACTCGGCCAGCGCCGGCACGTGGCAAGCGACTGACTCCTCCGAGGCGTCCAGTTCAGCGGCGCGGGGCGCCAATTCAGCCTGGGCAAAGCGGCCTACGGCATCGGCCAGTGTCTGATCATTCTCGGTCACGCCCATACGGTCCAGGTAGTTCATGATGTTGATTCCTTGTTTGATGTGGATGGATTCTCAGTTGCCGGGCTCAAGCGGGCCGCCGAACGCGCCCGCGCGGCGCAACTCGTCAAGTCGGTCCAGGCCCAGACCAAGCAATTCGGTGAGTACTTCATTGGTGTGTTCGCCCAGTGCTGGCGCGCGCGTGGGCACACTGGGTGCGGAGCCGTTGAAGCGAACCGGTTGCGTCGGCAGGCGCAAGCCAGGCAAGCGCTCATCTTGCACCGGATGCAGCAGTCCTCGGGCGCTGGCCTGTGGCGATTGCAGCGCTTGCTCCATGTTCCAGATCGGCGCCGCCGGGACTCCCGCGCGCTCGAGGCTGGCCACCACCTCGTCCACGCTCAGTGCCGCTGCCCAGACCTCAATCAGCGCGCGCAACTCGGGCTCGCGTGCCGAGCGCTGCTCATCTGTGGCGAGCGTGTCGTCGCTGCCCAGAGCGGGCTTTCCGATGGCTTCGGCCAGGGAGACAAACAGCTTTCGGTTGAGCACCGCCAAGGCAAAATGCCCGTCCTTGGCGCGGTAGACGCCAAACGGCGCTGACAGCGGATGCCTGTTTCCAACACGGCGTGCGGGTTTGCCGGTGAAAAGATAGCGAGCCATCGAGGTCACCAGAAACGACAGGGTTGTATCGAACATCGCCACATCGACGTGTTGCCCGAGGCCGGTGCGCTGGGTCTGTAGCGTGGCCGCCAGGATGGCCCATGAGGCGAACAGGCCGGCCACCACATCCGAGACCGCTTCACCCACCAGTGTGGGCGGGCCCTGCGGGTCGCCAGTGGCCTCCATGATGCCGCTCATGGCCTGGACAATCACGTCGTAGGCCGGTCGCTCGGAGAGCGGCCCGAACTGGCCGAAACCCGACACGCTGACATAGACCAGGCGCGGATTGTGCGCCGACAGCTGTGCAAAGCCGATGCCCAGGCGATCCGCGACGCCGGGGCGAAAATTCTCCACCACCACATCGACCTTCTGCACCAACTTTTCGATCAGCGCCAGCGCCTCGGGCTGCTTGAGATCAAGCACCAGGCTTTTCTTGCCTCGGTTCACGACGGTGAAGAGCGCGCTTTCGCCGTTGCGATGCGGGCCGATGCTGCGGTAGTCGTCCCCGTGCGGCGGCTCCACCTTGATGACCTCGGCGCCCAGATCGGCCAGCAGTGCGGTCGCCAGCGGGCCGGCCAGAACACGCGTGAAATCAAGAATGCGCAAGTTCTCCAGCGGGCGCGGTTTTTTTTCTTCAGCAGTATTCATAGGGTCATTGTCTTTCAGTTGGAGGCGTCATTGTTAAGGCCATTCTGAATGAATGAAAATACTGTTTCTTCATCTATTGGATGAGAATTAGTCTGAAGTTCCTCCTCGAAAGGAGCGAGTTTTCCCTCTGATGCGCCCGGCAATTCGGGTTCCGTGTTCTGTCTACAGTTTGATCATAGTGATCAATTCGAGCGCACGTTTTTGTTTTTGGCTTTGCGTGGTGGTGATCTGGAAGGTGGGCGAATCCGCTGTGGTTTTTGGGGTGCGACACGTGTTGCGCACGACCGTCTCAAGCTCGCGCAGCAAGGTCTGGAAGCCGAACAGAAGACGGTGCTGTTTGTCACGCACGACATCGACGAGGCCATCTTCATGGCCAACCGGGTCGCCGTTTTCAGCGCCCGACCGGGGCGCATCAAGACCGAAGTTCAGGTCGATTTCTCGCATCCACGGCATTACACCTTGAAGACAACACCGGAGTTCATGGCCATCAAGGCTCAACTCACCGAAGAGATTCGCGCCGAGTCGATGGCCGCACACAGCTGATGCCTTCCTTGCACACGCAAGGAGCCAACGCCACGCCAG
>JBMOJJ010000304.1:0-4468 GCA_049315845.1 Rhodoferax sp. | reverse complement strand
TGAACTGCTGGTTCATCTTCACCATGCCCCACTGCTTGTCGCACAGCACGATGTAGATCACCTGCGCGTTGTTGCGCACCGCCGTCTCCACCTCTTGCGAGTGAAAGCCCATCGCGCCGTCGCCGATGATGCAGCAGACCGGCAGGCCCGGCCGCGCAATCGCGGCGCCCACCGCCTGTGCCATGCCGGCGCCGAGCATGCCGAACTTGAAGGTCGACAGCACCGTGTTGGGCACCGTGACCTGATGGTAGAACATGGCCCAGATGGTGGCGTTGCCGCCGTCCGCCACCAGCACCGAATCGGCCGGGAAAAGCTCGCGGCAGACGGCGCCGATATGCGCCGGGTGCATCGGGATCGCCATGTCTGCAAGCGCCTTGTCCCAGCCGGCCCGGTCATCCTTCATCACCTTGGCGTAGCTGGCGATGCGCTGGCGCCGGCCCTCTGTTCTGATCTCGGACTTGCGCAGCTCCAGTTCGTCGGCCAGCAGCTCAAGAAAGCGCTTCAGGTCGGCGACGACGGGCAGGTTGACGGGCTTGTTCAGGCCGATCATCTCGGCGTCCAGATCGACCTGGATCGTGGTCTGCTCGGATGGCTTGCGCCAGTAGGGCGGCTTGCCCCACCAGTCGGTCTCGCCCAGCCGCGAACCGAGGATCAGAACCGTGTCGGCGTCGTTGCGAACCTGGTGGTTGAGCTTGACGTGCGGCATCGTGATCGCCAGCGGCGAAGTCTCGGTCAGTACACCGCGCGCGGCCCAGCTGGTGGTGACCGGCGCCTGCAGCAAATCCGCGACGCGGCGCAGCGCGTCGAAGGCCAGCGCGTGAATGACGCCGCTGCCGGCATGGATCATCGGGGCGCCGGCGTCTATCAGCATTTGCGCCGCGCGCGCGACCTGTTCACGTGAGGGCTCGACCGGTTCGGTCTGGCGGTACTGGCCTGGTTTCCAGTGCGCAATATCGGCCTTGAACTTGCCGTTCATGATGTTCTCCGGAACATCAAGGTGAACCACGCCGGGTCGCCCCTGATAGCTCTTGCGCAAGGCCTTGCGCACCAGCTCCGGCACGCGGTCGAAGGACGACACCGCTGCGCTCCACTTGCCGATCTTGGCGATCACACCGCTCTGGTCGAAGCACTGGTAGGCGCCGCCGCGGTCCGGGTACATGATGCCGGGCCGGCGCGCGCTGGTGATCGCCAGCACCCGGTTGCCATCGGCCTGCTCCACCACCAGCCCGGGCAGCAGATTGGCCACACCGGGCCCGTTGCTCGCCATGCAGACGCCGAGCCGCCCGGTCAGTCGCGCATAGGCGCCGGCCATATGGGCGGCCGAGGTTTCGTGGCGCGGCGTGACGATTTCGATGCCGAGCCGGTGCAGCGCGGAGTAGAAGCCGAAGTAGGTGCCGTCGATGATGCCGAAGACTTTCTCGACACCTTCCTGTTGCAACATGCGGGCGACAAGCTCGCCTCCACTGATCTCTGCCATTTTGTCTGCTCCTCTCATTATTTCGGGTCATTATGCTATTTCGGCACAATGCTGCCTATGAGTATTTCACCCGCCCCCCAAATCGCCGGCCACTTGCTGGTCCAGTGCCTTGTCGAACAAGGTGTCACGCATGCCTTTGGCGTGCCCGGTGAGAGCTATCTGGCGGTGCTGGACGGCTTTCACCGCTACCGTGACCAGATCCGCTTCATCATCAACCGGCAGGAGGCCGGCGCGGCCTTCATGGCAGAGGCGCACGGCAAGCTGACCGGGCGTCCGGGTGTCTGTTTCGTCACGCGCGGCCCAGGCGCCACCAATGCCTCGATCGGCGTCCATACGGCGTTTCAGGATTCGACGCCGATGGTGCTGTTTGTCGGCGACGTGGCGAGCGACATGCGGGACCGCGAGGCGTTCCAGGAGGTCGATTACCTGAGCTTTTTCGGACCCAGCACCAAGGGCTTTGCCAAGCGCGTCGAGCGCATCGACGATCTGCGCCGCATTCCCGAGTACGTGGCGCGCGCTTTTGCCACCGCCATGAACGGGCGGCCCGGCCCGGTGGTGCTGGTGCTGCCGGAAGACATGCTGACACAAGCGGTCCCGGCGGGCCCGGACAGCGCGCCTGCGCCGCAAGCCTTGCCCCGCGTCAGCGCGGTCGAAGCGGGCTGCGACCCGGGGTCGCTGCAGGTTTTGCGCCAGCTGTTGCTCGAAGCCGAGCGGCCCTTCGTGATTGCAGGCGGTGGCGGCTGGACCGTGCAGGCGGCGCAGGCGCTGCAGCGCTTCGCTGAGAACTGGCAGCTGCCAGTGGGCAATGCGTTCCGTTTTCAGGATATTTTTGACAACCACCATCGGCTCTATGCCGGCGACGTCGGCATCGGCATCAATCCGAGGCTGGCTGCGCGCGTCGCGAACAGCGACCTGATCCTGGCGATCGGTCCGCGCCTGGGCGAGATGACCACCGGCGGCTACACGCTGATCGAGGCGCCGCGACCGAAGCAGAAACTGGTGCACATTCATTCCAGCGCAGAAGAACTGAACCGCGTCTACCAGGCTGACCTGGCCCTCAATGCAGGCATGGGTGCGGCGGCCCGCTCGCTGCAGAGCCTGTCAGCGCCGCCGGCGCCGGCGTGGCTGGGCTGGACGCAGGACTGCCATGCCGACTATCTTTTCAACCTGCAGCCGCAGTCCCTGCCGGGCGCGATCGACATGCCGGCCATGGTGGCGACTCTGCAAAAGCATCTGCCGGCGGATGCGGTGCTGAGCAACGGCGCCGGCAACTTTGCCAGCTGGGTGCATCGCTTTTACCGGCATCACGGATTGGCCAAGGGCTGCAAGACCCAGCTCGCGCCGACCAATGGGGCGATGGGCTACGGCGTTCCGGCCGGGATCGCGGCGGCGATCACGACCGGGCGCGTGGTCTTCACGATCGCCGGCGATGGGGACTTCCTGATGAACGGGCAGGAACTTGCAACCGCCGTGCAATACGGCGCCAGGACCATCATCGTGCTGCTCAATAACGGCATGTTCGGCACCATCCGGATGCACCAGGAGCGCGAGTATCCACAGCATGTCAGCGGCTCGCAGCTGCGCAACCCCGACTTTGCGGCGCTGGCGCGCGCCTATGGCTATGCCGGCGTGCGGATCACGCGCACGCAAGAGTTCGAGCCCGAGTTGCTGGCGGCGCTGGCGCGCGCGGAGGGCACGCTGATCGAGGTGATGCTGGAGCCCGAGGTGATCACCACCCGCGGCACGCTGTCGGCCATTACGCAGGCCGCGCTGGCGCGGCAGAAATAGCGCATGGCAAGCCTGCGCGTGGTCGATTCGATCACCGAGCTCGGTCCGCAGGACGCTGGCTGCCTGGCGGTCAGCGGTTCGCACGGCGGCATCAGTTCGGCGCGCTATGCATTGGCCGCGAGGCCACGCTTGAGCGTGTTCAACGATGCCGGCGTCGGCAAGGATGCGGCAGGGTTGGCTGCGCTGGCGTTCCTGCAGTCACACGGCCTGGCCGCCTGCACGGTCGCGCACGACAGTGCACGCATTGGTGAGGCCAGCAGTACGCTGAACGATGGCGTCGTCAGTCACGTGAACGCGCTGGCGCGGGCACTTGGCGTGGCTGTTGGGGAACGCTGCGAGATCGTGCTCTCCGGCTTTGAATTCGGTATTGAATGAGGAGTCGCAGACGCTGAGTTCGCTGCCAGGCGACCATGCTACCAACCACCCACCTATGTGCCGCCTTGCCGCATACGATGATGAGGAACTTGTTGGTTGGTCGATCGGGCACATGGAGCGAAGCAGACTCTTCTTTAGGGCTAACAGTGGTGTCATTGCCAGTCGAAGACGGCAGGGTATCTACACGTCTTTGTTGGATGCTGTGTGCTCTTTGGCCAAGTCTGAGGGGGCGGTGGGACTGCGTTCACAGCACTCTGTGGTGAACAACCCCGTGCTCATAGCAAAGCTTCGCTATGGGTTCCACATATCAGGAATTTCCAATTCGGTCCACATGGGAGCGCTCGTGGAACTCACCCATCATTTCTCCATAGCCCGTCAGGAAATGTATCGGTCGAGAGTCATTCCCTATGTTCCCGGTCAGCAAAAAAAAGCCGGTAGGAACCGGCTTTCTTGAGCATTCAGCTGTCGCTTACTCCTTGATATCCACCCCGTAGAAGCTGTGCCGCCCAAACGGGCTGAGCTTGAAGTCGATGACTTCCTTGCGCACCGGTTTGAGTTGCACCGCATGGGCGATCGTGAACCAGGGCGCTTGTTCCTTGAACACCACCTGCGCCTGGCTGTAGAGCTTGGCGCGCTCGGCCGGGTCGGTGATGACCTTGGCCTTTTGCACCAGATCCTCGAATGGCTGGTAGCACCATTTGGCCACATTGCCGCGCCCGTGGGTATTTACCAATGGGGTGTTTGATGTGTTGCACCGTGGCCACGTGATGTATCTGGCGCAGGCCCGTGCCTTGGGCGCAAGCTTGATTGTGGCGCTTAACACCGATG